>NZ_JBFTMS010000014.1:0-119269 GCF_056397085.1 Peribacillus sp. 05N428
TTTTCGTCGAGCCAAGATTTTATTCCACGCTTCCTCCAGCCCTTACCTCACGATAAGTACCTTGCGCTTCCTTAGTGGTTGGTCGATGTGTACCCCCACAGTGGACTTTCACCACCTAGATAGATGCCATGCCTGGCACACAAGAAAAAGCCGTCTATAGACGGCTCAGACTGTAGACAAACTCTCGATGAAAATCGAGTTTGTCTACAGTTTTTTTTGGCTTGTACAAATTTGGACGTTGATTGGAACGTAGGGTACTCGCTTTCCGAGAGCGATCCGCCCGCGGCGCACTTGCGCCTGTGGGGTCTCCCTTGGACTCGCTATTCCCGCAGGAGTCTCGCACACCCGCTCCAATCAACTATGTTTAAAGCTTCAGACGGAACCCTTTTTGATACAAACTTAGCCGACAAAGGACATTCCTGTTAATTAATAAAAAATATCATTAAGTAAATTGCGGCGCAATGAACTCGGATTTATATAGGAGAAGGATGCTTTGGGGCCCCAGAATTTCTCTATCAATAAAAAATACTTACCTTAATAATTGTTGCAGTAGAGTCGTCATCGTGATTTGATAACTTTATATTTAAATTGTCGGAGGTATGATCTCTGTTTAAGGTTATTAAGTCACCTTGCTCTAAAACAATTGTCTCTTTTTCATCGATATTCATTCTACTCCTGCCTTTGAAACAATAGAAGGCGTCGGTTCTTTTCGAAGAATCCCGATTATGCAACACTTCCGCATGGGTTCCATCATTCATATGAATCGAGCTGATGGCACCTTCGCAGCCTTCCGCTAACATCAAATTAAAGTCAGTGACCTTCCCAATACTGCGGGTTGTCCAGCCTCCATCAAACCGATCCTGTTCAAATGGGCTTAAATGCATACAGTGCTTTCCCTGATGTTGCAGCGACATTTCACCATCAAGAATCATGATGATTCTCTGAATGCCTGGAAGGTGAGTAAATAAGGATTCGTCCACCTCGACTTCTGCTGTGCTTATCCGCCATTTGAAATCACGCTTCGAGTAATCAGCTTCTTCAGGATAAATGGCTAGTTGAGTTGTTTTACCACCTGACCAAAGACTGGTTATTTGTTCACTTTTCCTTATTAGTTTTAGTGAAAATGACAACGAATTTCCCCCCTTTAATACATTTTTTCAGTACAATCCAATTTAGGCCAGGATGGATATCATTAACAAAGATGCATAACAGAGCTTAATTCTACTGACCTCTTAACACCGCAGCAGCATTCTTACCTAAATCAGGCTCTGATACGATACACCTATGGTTGCTGAAGTCTACTTGAAATTGATAGGTTTCCGTGCATTACGTAATCATACAGAAAAACCATTGTGAATTACCTACTATATGGGCAATTTCGGAATAAAAAAAAATCAATACCGAATGTTTTGGGATTCCCAAAAACATTCGGTAACACTTTATTTCAATTCATTTTTTGACCAAGTCGGGATTTATGGTAAAGCCACTTTTTGATGCCTTAATTAATAACAAATCATCATTTAAATAGATTAATACTTATAATGATGATTGGCATGGCAAAAACATCAATAAGAAATGCACCGACTATTGGAACGATTAAATATGCTTTACTTGAAGGTCCATATTTCGCAGTGATTGTTGACATATTTGCCATAGCATTTGGTGTAGCCCCTATACCATGTCCAATGAAACCTCCAACCATAACTGCCGCATCGTAGTTTTTGCCAAGAAAACGAAACATGATGAATATACTTAAAAGGATAATGAAAATTACTTGTATAACCACAATTAAAATAATTGGTAAAGCAAGGTCAGCAACTTCCCATAATTTTATACTCATTAATGCCATAGATAAGAAAATACCTAAAGTGATATCTCCAATAAAATTAATACTAGGCATTTCGATAATTTTCCCGTTTATTTTATCTAAAATATTCCGAACTATTACAGCCACTATCATTGCTCCAACATAGTTCGGTAAAACATAACCTGTCTTTGCCGAAAATAACTCTCCTAGATATGAACCTAAAGCCATACAAAATGTCAGTATTAACACTTGTTTCATAAATGAAGCTACATTTAATTCTATTTTGTCTTCCATTTCTTTCTTTTCTTGAATTTCAATATCCTCTTTACTTGGTGTTAATTTGTGTTTATTAATTAAATACTTTACAGTGGGACCTCCAACTAATCCACCAAACACTAATCCTAATGTAGCTGCTGCTATTCCAATTGCTTGGGCTGATTGAATGCCCAGCGATTCAATCGTACCGCCAAATGCTGTAGCTGCACCTATGCCGCCTTCCATGGAAATTGCTCCTGCCATCATGCCAATCAATGGATCAATCCCAAAAACGGGTGCTAAAGAAATTCCGATTAAATTTTGAGCAAATGCAAGAAACCCACATAACAACCAATATATTAATAATAATTTACCGCCGACTTTTACTAATTGGAAACTGGCACCCAATCCAACGGACGTAAAAAATGTTAACATGAATAATCCCTGGAGTGTTGTATCCAATGAAATGGTTATGTTTAAAAAGGTTTTAAGACTTGTAGCGACGATTGCAAAAAGTAATCCCCCAACAACGGGTGCAGGGATACAAAAGTGTCTAAATAATTTGACATTCTTAACGATAATCCCGCCTAGTGCTAAAAGCAGTATCGCTAAAAAAATAGTGATCGTTTGATTAATCTCGATGTTCATATTGCTTATCTCCTCTCCACACACATGAATACTTCATTTATTAGGTTTGCAGCTAGTTTGACAGTGCGATTATCACAATCTAAAGATGGATTCACTTCACAGATATCAAATGAAATAGTTTTCGTATGTGAAGTAATCTTACGAATTAATTGTCTAACCATTTTTCCAGAAAGACCAAATGAGGAAGGGGCACTAACACCCGGTGCTTCAGAAGCGTTTATAACATCCATACAAAGTGTTAATATAATATAATCATGCTGATTTATAAAATTCAGAATTTTATTTTCGTTTTCTTCAGAATTTTCATCTACTAATTCTTCTTCCAATATCCAAGAGCAACCAAGTGTAGTTGCAGTGTCAAATAATTTTTTAGTATTTCCATAACGTTGAATGCCAATTGGCAAATAACTAGCTTGATGATCATTATCTAATATTTGTTTAAACATCGTTCCAGAAGAAGTTATATCTTCATAAGAGCGTAAGTCAAAATGAGCATCAATGTTAAGAATGCCTATTTTGGCATTGGGGCCAACACTCGACCTAATTCCTAGATAATGACCATAAAAGGTTTCATGTCCGCCCCCCAAAATAACAGGAAACAAATTTTTAGATAATATTTTCTCTACGTGGCTTCCCAATTCAGCCTGAGCTGCTTCTAACTTTTGATTTTCACAAATGATATTTCCGAAATCAACTAGGCTATCTGCTGATTGGCCGTGCCAAGATAGAGATGATAAGGATTTACGTATTTCATTGGGAGCTTCTTTGCTTCCAAGTCTTCCTTTATTCCTGCGTACGCCTTCTTCACAAGAGAACCCTATTATTCCACATGTATTATTTACTGATGTTGTTTGATTATCTTTAACTATTTGATGAATTCTAAATTCATCTTTATCTATTAGACTATCTGTTCTGCCTTTCCATAAATCCATATTTGGTAACGCATACATTTATTTTTCCTCCCCATAAATAAAAATACTTCATATTTGCAATCGCCAATAAATTTCGGGTTGTACTGTTATAAAAGATGTGGTGCGATGGCTTGTCCTTTTGTTTTCGGTAAATTTGGATAGGCCATTGAATTATCCTGCCTGATGCATTTTGCACATCCCAGCTTTCGCCGCACTGTAACTTCCAGTCCAGCTCTGTAGACCATTATGTTGTATATCTACGTTCCCTCCATTCTGCTTAATGGTTTTACTACAATTTTATTAAGCAAGTTTCATGCCAGGTCCATTTCCATAAAAACAGTGGAAAATTCAGATATATTCAAAATAAAAAGTAGGCGAAAATTGCCGCTCGGCAATTTCCGCCTACTTTTCTTCCCGATATTTCTTCAACTTGTCCCGCAATGTCCTCTCCCCGATGCCAATTGTTTGCGCTGTCTTCCTTTGATGACCGTTAAAAGCGGCAAGGTTATGAAGAATCACTCTTTTTTCGATTTCTTCAAGCGGTTCGCCGACATATACGGGGATTAGGGTATTGCCGAAAAATGGGCGCGGGCTTTTTTGGATGTCGGAAGGTAAATCGGCTTTCTGTATGTAAGAATCATTCGTAAGCGCTATTGCTCTTTCAATCACGTTCTGCAGTTCACGAATATTTCCTGGAAAGTCATATTGCTGTAAAAGCTGCAGTGCTTCATGGGAAATTCCTTCTACAGGTTTTCCCATTCGATCACCGATTTTTGCAATAAAAAATTCCAACAGCAAAGGAATATCCTCTTTTCGTTCACGTAAAGCCGGAAGGTGAATCGGAATCACATTTAATCTGTAATATAAATCTTCACGAAATCGATTCTCTTTTACTTCTTTAATCAAGTCTCTGTTTGTCGCTGCAATGATCCGGACATCGATGCTGACTTCTTCTATCCCGCCAACGGGCATTACCTTTCTCTCTTGTAGAACGCGCAAAATTTTCCCCTGCAGTGCCAAATCCATCTCACCGATTTCGTCAAGAAAAATCGTTCCTCCTTCCGCCAGCACAAAAAGTCCATATTTTCGCTGTGTCGCCCCTGTAAATGCGCCCTTTTCGTATCCAAATAATTCTGATTCCAACAGGTGAGTCGGAATGGCGGCACAATTAATAGCCTGAAACTTTTTGTTTCTGCGCTTGCTTTGATTATGGATGGTTCTGGCGACGACTTCTTTACCGGTTCCACTTTCCCCTTCTATGAGAATGTTGGAATCGATATCCTTCACTTTTTCGATGAGGGAGAATATTTTGCGCATAGCCAAGCTTTCACCGATGAGGCCGTTCACACCTGCCACCTTATTCAATTCTTCACTCAGCCATTTCACTTTGGACTGAAGGGTGTACACTTCTTCTGCCTTTTGCATCAGCACTTCCAATTCATCAATATGAAGCGGCTTTGTCGCATATGAAAACGCCCCCTTACGCATTGCTTCCACGGAAGAAGGAATGGTGCCGTAGGCCGTCATCATAATGACAACAGTCGAGGGGGAGAGGCGTTTGATTTCTTCTAACACTTCCATCCCATTATATCCCCCGATTTTTAAATCCAGCAAAACGATGGCGATTTCTGCCCTTTCGAAAAGCGGAAGCGCTTCACGTGGGTCTGTAAACGAATAAACGTGATACTGGTCTTCCAATGCAAACGTAAGTGACTGACATATGGTTGGCTCATCATCAATAATCATGATATCGTGCATCGTTTTCACCCTTTCAGTATTAATGCTGTAAACAAATGGTCACTACTGTTCCCTTTCCTACTTCACTTCTTGTCTCGATAATGCCATCGTTTTCTTTGACAAGCTGATACGTAATAGAAAGCCCTAGCCCGACCCCGTTGGGTTTCCTGGTGTAAAACGGTTCAAAGATCTTATCAATGTCTTCTTCCGAAATCCCAATTCCTTCATCCTCGATTTCAACGACAGTGAACACATCCCGATAGTATGCCCGAAAAATAAGTGTTCCCCCTGTATTGGACGCCTGTATGGCATTGAGAATGACGTTCACCAGTACTTGTTTGATCTGCTGTGTATCTGCAGTTGCCTGAATGTCTCCAGCGAACTCGCGAACAATGCTCAAGTTTTTTTCTTTGATTTTCGGCTTAAGCAATAGCTCAATCCCTGCCATGGCCTCATTCAGCGAAAATGTGACAGGCTCTGATTTTTTAGGGCGGGCATAATCGAGCAAATCGTTAATCAAAGTATTAAGTCGGGTAATTTCACTAGTGACCTGTTCGGAAAAGAACGTTCGGAAATCTGCGCTTGCAAATTTTTTCGGCAGCAATTGCGTATAGGTAAGGATGGATGTTAACGGGTTTCTTATTTCATGAGCAATACCCGCCACGAGTTGACCCAATGAACGCAATCGGTCATCCTGAGCCACTTTTCTCTCCAGTTGTTTTTGTTCCGTACTATCGAAAAAATTCAACACCGCACCTACACTTTCTCCCCCAATAGTCTGAATTGGATACATGCTGTAAGTTATATGTCTTTTTTTGCCCGCATAATGAGACCACACCGTTTCCTTTTGCAAGAAAACTCTCTTTTTTTCTAATGAAGCCTTAATCTCCTTTTCCGGGATGAAACGGGCAGTTGGCAGATCCTGAAAACGTTTTCCAACAACATTACCGTCCACCCCTAAATATTCCATGGCCCTAACATTAATCATTGATACAAGACCTTGCTGATTCAGTGTAATAAGCGAACTGTAGGCACTGTTTAATACTTGCTGCTGAAAGTTGATGTTTTCCTCAAGAAGCAACATCTTCTCTTCCAAGTCTTTATTCACGTGCTCAATTTGCTCGGTTCGCTTAGCCACTTCTCGTTTAAGGCTGAGATTCCACCATAAGATGAGAGAAATCACAATGAAAGTAAGAATAAGACCAATTTCCAAATACAACAGCGTTTTACGGAGCCGTTGAGTATTTGGCAGGATATATTCGCCGAACCACTTTTTCTCTATCTTTTCATACGTTCCATCTTTCTTGATTTGAGAAATGGCCTGATTGAATAGTGTCAGCAACTCTTTGTTTTTCGGCATAACGGCTACAGCATAATTTGTGGTGTCAAGTGGCTCACCGACAATCTTAATGAGTGATTGCTGCTCATTTTTCTGTAGAAAATATTGACCCGTAATCCGATTTCCAATGAAAGCATCCACTTTACCGTCGATAAGCGACTGAACGGCTTCTTGTTGATTATTAGTTTCCACCAATTGCAAACGATCGACTTTACTTAATAGACCGCTTGCAACATCTCCTTTTTGTACAGCTACTTTCCGGCCTTTAAGATCTTCGATTTTTCGGATATACATATTATCTTTCAACACAAAAATTCCTTGTGAACTTGTGAAATACGGAGCTGAAAAATCATAAAACTCTTCACGTTCTTGATTGTACTTCATGCCTTGAATCGCATCCACTTTTCCAGAGCGCATAGCTTGTACTGCCTCGTTCCATGGCATGGGATAGTATTCGAACCTAATGCCAGTCTCGATAGAAATGGCGTTCATTATGTCCACATTAAAACCGGTATAAACACCCGAATCGCTCAAGTATTCAAAAGGTGGAAAGTTATTATCCCCTGCAACCCGTATCACTTTTTGGGCTTCCGAATGGACTGCTGAAGGAAAGAAACAGCAAAAAAAGAAAAGGTAGACGGTTATTACGGCACAGATAGCATGTAAATTTCGCATCGCCTCACCCCTTTTTTCTATACATGCAGTTTTGTATCATAAATGTGTATATATACATTGTACAAAGACTCTATTATGATAACTTTTTAAAGGATATAAGAAAAGCTAATCTGCATTTCATAACACCATACATGGCAGATAGTCGAATTACAATATATTTTGAATGGAAAATGGATTATATATAAAAAAGGCATGCTCCCTTTTTCGGGAATCATGCCTTATGCAATGTTGTAGCAGCCTAGGCGTTTCTAGCAACATTCTCACTTAAATGATAGGTTTGACTGTGTATAGTATACTTTTTGATTTTTTCCATGCTTGGTTCATAGCCGATTCCAGGCAATTCTGGAACACTGATCATTCCGTTTTCCACTGTAACTTCGGGATCAGTGATATCTTCTGCCCAATAGAGGGAGGAAGCTGCGGTGTCACCGGGAAGAGTGAAGTTCGGCAGTGAAGTGATTGCAATATTATGAGCTCTTCCAATGCCTGATTCCAGCATACCTCCACACCATAGCGGAATGCCATGTTCTAGGCATAAATCATGGATTTTCTTAGATTCAGTCAAACCTCCGACACGGCCAATCTTAATATTAATAATTTTACAGCTGCCCAATTTAATAGCTTTCCTGGCATCCTCTAATGAGTGTATGCTTTCATCCAGGCAAATAGGTGTTTTTAACCTTGACTGTAAATCTGCATGGTCAATGATATCATTATAGGCAAGCGGCTGCTCAATCATCATTAAATTAAAATCATCCAAGGCGGATAACCGGTCTATATCTTTTAAGGTATAAGCTGAATTTGCATCGGCCATGAGCGGGATTTCAGGATATACTTTTCGTACCTTGTCTATTAATTCAACATCCCAGCCCGGTTTGATTTTTAGTTTAAAACGTTTATAGCCTTCACCGAGACGAGCTTCAATTATATCCAGGGTCGAATCGATCGAATCCTTTATTCCGATGCTTACCCCCACTTCAATTTTCTTTTTTGTTCCACCTAACACATTTGAAAGAGAAGCACCTTGCTTTTTAGCATACAAATCCCAAACGGCACCCTCTAAAGCGGCCTTTGCCATATAATTCCCGCGAATATGGGTGAAATATTTTTCGGAAATTTCATCAGGATGCTTGATTTCATTATTTAGGATTATTGGAATTAGATAGTCTTCCATTATATGCCAGTTTGTTTTTAAGGTCTCTTCATTATACAGGGGGTCGAGCATCGCAACCGATTCAGCCCAACCGGAAATGCCATCATCGCTTATGGCTTCCACAAGGATAAAATCCCTATCGTATTCCGTCCCAAAGCTAGTTGTAAAAGGTTCAAGCAAGTCTAGCTTAAGATGCCTTAGAATAACTTGTTTAATTTTCACTTAGAAATTCTCCTTCTGTGATAAAACTGTTAATGGACACAGTCTTACAAATTTTTTATTAATAGCTTACACAGCCTGAAATTACTAAACACTATATATATTCTTCTAGTTCATTTCCTTGATAGCACATAAAACTGAACGGGAATTTCCGTCATGGAATTCTTCATAAAACCTGTTACCTGCCATCCTTGCTGAAATAATCCGGTAAAAATGTCCCTGGTTTTCATCCGCCATTCTTTGGCCGCTTGAATATTTGTGACTCTTATTGTTCGGAAGTCCTTTGGAAGGGCCACAAAAGCTGTTTCACATTCTTGTTCAGGCAGCGGACGAGTGAAAGTTGGAACAGGTAATCCCTTTTCAATGGTATCCCATTGAATAAGCGAGTTTTCCATCACAAAGTCCAGCGGCATTCCCCCTCCGCTAGAATCCGTTGTCTCTTTTTTATCAATATGCCATTCGACAAGAAAGCGGTCAGAAGGAATTCCGCTGTTTAAAAGATCTTCCATTTCACCATAGCAGTTTGCTATATATGTGGAGCATACCCCACCGAGCTTGGCTATATTTAAATACCCATTAACACTTTCCAAAGGATCGTATGTCCAGGTAATAAGGGAATAGCCAAGCTTTAGCGCTTCCTCACGTTGTGCTAACTTTAACTTCTCGCCTATACCTTTGTTGCGAAATTGCTCATCTATGCCTAGTATATGTGAACAAAGATAGGCTGATTGCCCATTGAATCCCGGAAAGCTGTATTGAAATCCAATCAGCTTTCCTTCGCAATAAGCTCCTATAACCAAACCGCCGTTTTTCACGGCTGTTAAGGTTTGGTGTGTGGGGATTGAGTCGGTCTCTCCCCAAATGCTGGACTCTAGCTTTCTTACGTCCTCCAGCTCTTCAATTCCATGAATGGAACGAATTACAATTTCCTGTGATTTCGTCATGGTCAACCTCCTTGGTATAGCACAAGTGTCCTTATTGACAACATAAGATGACAAGGCAGTCCACAGCTGACGGCATGTCGTTACGGGGCACTGGGCTATCATGTAAATGGTCTTTCTTAATAATACTTTCCTGCTTTTTTACAAAAGAGGTTATTCCACTTTACTGAAATCGGCCTCTTGCAATGGAGTCATTTTTGTTCTCTTTACGATTTTATAACCTAGAAAAGCCAGGAAAAATAAAGGAAGCCCGATATAGGAAATTAAAATTCCATACCAATCAATCTCAGGACCGAAAAATGCAGAGTAATTTTGTCCCAGGATTGCCGTAACACATAAAAGTGTGGCTAATACCGGACCGAATGGATACCATTTTGATACATAAGGCAAATCTTTCAAATCTCTACCTTGTGCAATATATGCCTTCCGGAAACGATAATGTGTAATCGAAATTCCTAACCAGGATAAAAAACCGGATAATCCTGCAGCATTCAATAACCAAGTATAAATCGTGCCTTCACCGAAAAGAGAGGTCAGGAAAGCTGCCATCCCAACGATGGTAGAAAAGTACACAGCGTTCACTGGAATGCCGCCTGAATTCACTTTTTTTAGAAACGAAGGGGCTTTGCCTTCTTTAGCCAGCACCCAAAGCACGCGAGAAGCTCCGTACATGGCCGAATTGCCTGCAGAAAGAACGGAAGTAAGAATGACCACATTCATAACGGAGGCAGCGATGGCAAGCCCAGCGTTTTGAAAAACTAGAGTGAAGGGACTTACCGCAATATCTTCAATATCCGAGCTTAACAAACGCGGATCATTATAGCTTATTAAAAATCCAATCACAATTATCGCCAATACATAAAACAAGAGCAGTCTCCAGAAGATTTGCTTAATGGCTTTTGGTATATTTTTTCTTGGGTTTTCACTCTCGCCGGCCGCAATTCCTACTAACTCGGTACCTTGAAAGGCAAATCCTACCACCATAAAGACACTTATAATAGATAAAAAGCCTCCTTTAAACGGTGCCTCCCCTTTGGTGATATTTTCAAAACCTACGGCATCCCCTCCCATGATTCCAACAATCATTAATAAACCTACTGCAATAAAAATGATAATCGTCAAAACCTTTATAATGGCAAACCAGAATTCTGATTCTCCATATCCTTTTACCGATAAAATATTAAGGCCAAATATGAGTGCAAGAAATAATGCGCTCCAAATGATGCCTGGAACAGAAGGCAGCCAATATTTCATATCAGGGAGGAAGCTGCTAATTCCAGTGCGACTACGATTGCATTGTTATACCAATAGTTCCATCCGACCGCAAATCCTAATGCAGGATCGACAAACCTTGATGTATAGGTACTAAAAGAGCCTGTAATAGGAATAAGGGCAGCCATTTCGGCTAAGCTTGTCATCAAAAAGTAAACCATGATCCCGGCAATTATATAAGCAGCCACAGCTCCTCCAGGACCCGCAGTATGAATAATGGAACCGCTTGCTAAAAATAGCCCCGTTCCAATGGTGCCGCCGATTGCAATCATCGATAGATGCCTTGGTTTGAGTTTTCGCTCCAGTTGTTTTTCATCAGCAGCTGTTTGGTCCCCGGTTTGTGATGTTTGTGCCGTATTTTCCATAAAACACCCCTTCATTAATTTTTTAAGTGAAAAATTTTACTCTTCTGCCGCCATCATGACTGTGTTAATTAAAATTTTCGTTCCATAAATAAGTGCTTGTAAATTAAACTTCATATCCGGATGGTGCAGACCAGGCGTTAGATCGCAGCCTAACCCTATCATGGTTGCAGTTATATCAGGATTTTCGGCTGTATAAAAATGAAAATCCTCTCCTCCTTGAGAAACACAGACTGAAACGACATTTTCCATCCCAAGGATATCTGCAATTGCGGCCTCAGCCAGCTTTATCGCCTTTTCATGCAAGGTCGCAGCTGGGACAAATTCTTCCGCAGACCAGGAGATCGATGTTTCAGTTTGTTCCATTGTCTGTTCAAAAGCTACCTTTGTTAAGCGATTTAGTTCATTCATTACATCATTTGACTGCGCTCTGGCATCAATAGCAAAGACAGCTGTTTCCGGGATAACGTTTGATGCTTTATTGTTTGTTTCAAATTGAGTCATTTTGATGGAATAAGGAATTTCGGTTTCCAGATTAATCTGCTGTAATTTTTGGACAAGCAAAGCTGCTGCTTCAATTACATTTATTCCATCTTGCGGACGGGATGCATGAGCCTGAAGGCCTTTGATTGTACCCCTTATTGTTTCGGCTGAACCATGGACAATGACGGGGGAAGCCTTCATATAAGGAACCTCCGTACTGGGTCTTACATGTACCCCGAATAAATATGTAACATTCTCCAACGCGCCATCATTGATCATTTGAAGAGCGCCTTCCCCTTTTTCTTCTGCAGGCTGAAATATAAATCGGAGAGTGTGTTTAGGCCGGATTCCGCTGGAGGCAATGGCCAACGCTGTATATAAAACCATTGTGCTATGTGCGTCGTGTCCACATGAATGATTGGCCTTAACAACTCCATCTACTTCCTGAACAAGCGCATCCATATCAGCCCTTAATGCCACAACCTTTTTTGAAATGCCTGGAACCTCGGCAATAATTCCATAATGGCCCTGAAATGTTTTTACGGTGATGCCCGCTTCCCTAAGACATTTTAAAATATAGCAAGACGTTCTTTCTTCCTGCCAGCTTGGCTCTGCCAAAGAATGCAAATCATGGTAGGACTTCATCAATGTTTCTTGATGGTGATCAATATATTGAATCGGGTCCATAATGATGCCCCTCCTCCTTTACATGAATTTTAACTTTATTAAAAACTCATTCATTAAACACCTCATAACTTGAATATAGTCTTTCTAATTTTTGCTGATGGGTATATATCCGTTTTGCGTCTTTTTGATGGATGCCAGCAATGACTAAGTCCAACAAGCTAATAACGGAAGCGATTGAATTGGTTCCGGTTTCTGCGTTTTCTTCAGTTGTCAGTGAAATATCAGAGATGCGTCCGACTGGTGACAGAAGGCGGTCTGTAACTGAAATTAAACAAACTCCTTGTTCTTTGGCACACTCAGCAACTTTTAATGTTTCATTTGCATATCTTGGAAAGGAAAAAACAACTAATGCAGACTTATTTGTGAGATTACAAAACTTTTCATAGAAGTCTCCTGTAGGTGAACATAAACTTACATTTTCCCTTAATGAACTTAGCGTATAGGAGAACCAATAGGCGGCGGCATGGGAAATTCGATGCCCTGCAATCAATATTTGGTCAGCCTGGATCAGAACATCGACTGCTTTCCATATGTCCTGAACGTTCGTATGATCTAATAGATGTCTTAAAATATGAACTTCGTTTTCTATCACTTTTGTAAAGGGATCTTGCTTGTCATCAATGCGGAGAATGGAATCAGTATTGGATAAGTCTATTTGATTTTGGTGCAGCAGCTGTTTTTGAATCCTCGACTGCATTTTACTAAACCCTTCAAATCCCAATGAATAGGAAAACCGAATGACCGTTGTTTCACTAACCTCTGCTTCCCGACCAATTTGAAATGCCGTTTTAAAGGCGGCTTCATCCAAATTTTCAATCAGATAAGCGGCAACTTTTTTTTGACCTGCCGATAGATGATCAAATTTTTCTTTTACTAATAATTTAAATGGAAGATGTTCCACCATATCACTCCTTTCTGATGAATTAAATACTTCTTTTTGAAATTATGATGAAGGTAATACTTCTCTTTTTTTTATACACTATCACAATTTAATTAGAAAAAGAAGAAGTTTTTGATTTTTTTGATAATTATTAACTTCAAACTTCCCTATGTTTTTTATAAAATAACATGCCCGTTGATTACTAAATCCGCTCCCTTTCCGCCGACTGCCTGCCAAGACTCCTCGACGCTAGCGTCTGTGGGGTCTAGGCTAGCCAGTTTTTCGGCAGGAGTATCGCAAATTTCTTCAATCTATTATTTATTACAGTAAAAAAACTTGAAGGATCATCCAGTCTTAAAATAATTCGGGATGAGACTATCCATCATTTTTGTCTTAATGGTCGTTCCCGGTGATTTCTGAAATCCGCTCCCTTTCGCCGACTGCCTGCCAAGACTCCTTGACGCAAGCGCTTGTGGGATCTAGGCTAGCCAGTTTTTCGACAGGAGTGTCGTAAATTTCTTCCATCCAATGAGGATTACACCTGAAAAACTTAAAGTATAAACTAGACTAAAGCTTGGTTCCGAATAGAGCAGCCTACAGTTTTTTCTTTTAAAACACAAAGTTGATTGGAGCGGGTGTACGAGACTCCTGCGGGAAAAGCGTGGCATGGGAGACCCCGCAGGCGCGCCGAGGAGGCTCCCGCCCGCCCGCGGAAAGCGAGTGCCTGAAGTGAAAATCAACGTTCCCATTTATAAAAACACAAAAAAAGACTGTCGGCAAACAAAAATTTTCTAGTTTGTAGACAAAAGTATTCTATCTAAATAAAACAAAGTTGATTCGAACGGAAGGTGCGAGACTCCTGCGGGACAAACGTGTCTAGGGGAGACCCCGCAGGCGGAAGCCAAGGAGGCTCCCCAGACCGCCCGCGGAAAGCGAGTACCTGGAGTGGATATCAAATCCACCACCAAATTACATTTCTTGGTCCGGGTCTCTAATTACTTTATTTGTAAAATCAATAACTTCATTGACACCAAGATATATGTTAGAATATTCTGTAGTTTCAACTTATTCAAGGGGGGCATTTTAATGGGGGAACCATCTAAAGGAAACGAGCTTTTACAAGTTATTACAGAGGGGAAACAACCTCCGAATTGTGATCTAACGTTACAGATTGAAGCAAATTATGCCCAGGATGGAATTGCGAGAGGTGTATGGAAAGTAGATGAAAAGTTTATTAACGGAATTGGTGTAGCAATGGGTGGATTTGTCACTTCTGCAGCAGATATTATGATGGCTTATGCGATATCATCTAAATTAAGCATCGGACAATCCTTTGCATCCATTGATTTACATACTACCTTTCATCGGCCAGTAAGATTAGGAGACGTACAAGTTGAAGCAAAAGTAGACCGAATCGGAAAAAAAACAGCTTATGTACTTGCAGATTTATTTCAAAATGATAAAAAGGTGGCTAGCGTTGTGTCATCAGTTATGATCCTTTAAACCATAAAAAAAGCATGTTGCACAAAAAAGCCCTTTCGTAACATGCTTCTTTCATTTAGACCATTCGATAAAATCAAGATAGCACAAGATTCACCGCTTCGCCTAATCACCTCATTGTAAATCAATTTTATATTTTCTTTGGATAGACATCTCATCAAACAAGCCATCGCAGCACGGGGCTTTTGAGATCCATGGTGAATAGACCGTAATCAATGACGACCATTTCATCATTCTCGTTATATCCGACATTATCTAAACGCAAATCTATTGGGATAATACCGTGCCTCAGGAATTTTAATTCCAACTTGAACAGTTTCGTATATTCCTTGATTGCAAACGGCACTTTCGTGTCCACCTTCTTCATGATTATCCAGCCCGTCCCATACTCCTTAACTGGACATAAATACTTTTTGACTTCCTCATTACAGTTATTATATATATAGGCTTCATTTGCATTGCTTATTAGTCCTACTTGTGACAATGCAATTTTTAAAATATAGCCATTATTTAAATCATAGACGACCCGGTTAAAACCATGCCCGATTATTTTATACTTGAACTTGAGCGTTTTTCTGGCGGTGGATACTAATTGTCCAGCGGTTATATATATTTGGAATATCCCTATTTGAGATATCCAGGACTCAATGGCTTTCATCTCTTGCATGGACAGCATTGCACTTTTATTTGGCTGATGTAACCTTTCCTTACCATTGTTAATTGGCCACAACATATCCTAAACGTCTCCTTTTTTTTAAATTTGTTACTGCAGAGGTCTCCAGGGATAAGAAAACTATAAAAGAATAAAAGCATGTTCTCAGTTTTTCAAGATTTCCCCTTCGTTATAAATATGATATGAATCTTTTATAAAACGGCTTGTACTGTAGCTGAGAAATCATTATCATGGACAGGGAACTTCGAATCATTTGGATGAACATGTTCTAGGCACTCCCCTTTCCTTCTTTTGCAAAAAAATGGTATATTATTCTTTGACATCATGGTTTAAGACAAGGAGTGATGAAGTATTCGTAAAAGTTGGATCATTTCAGCAATGGTTGGATTATTGCTTATTTGTTTAAGTGTGATTGCCTTAAATTATTTCAAGAGCGATAAAACTGAAAAAGGGGAAAATGCGGAAGCCAAGGAATCCAAAATTCCTGAGGTTGAGGAATATGGCGGGATCCATCTTGAAAAAGTCGGGGATAAGGTTCGCCAAAAAAATTGGGGAACCTTCAGATTACTAGAAACGAAGTCTATTAATGAGGCTTTTGAATTGGCACCGATGGTCATCACAGTCAAGGATATCCGCAGGATTCAATTATCTTCACTCACAGATAAAGTAAAAGAGGAACTCAAGTCCTATACGGGATTGAGTTTTGAAGAGGCCTATTCGATATATTATAAAGAGAATTTATCCATGGAGGAAATCGATCAACAGGCGGCGTTGTCTAAAACGGATATCGTTGAAGAGGTTTCTTATCTAGAGATAACTTATTCTGTTGAAAATAAAGATTCGAAGGAACTTCAGTTCTTCAGCATGGAAAATGTTACTTTCAATGATGATCTTACATATGATGTGCCTTCTAAAAATTTCATCCATTCCGGGGATACTTTTATGGGGACAAAAAAAGTAAGTCGATCCGATTACCAACCAGGAGAATTGAGAAAAGGCACAATTGGTTTATTGGTTGATCCAGAGGCAAAATTAGATCGGCTCGATTCCTTTTCATTCACTACCGATGATATAGCGGATGGTGAGTCTCATGAATTATTGGTGGATGGGACTTCATTTGAAATTCCCCTAAAAGGAAAGTAGATTTTTAGTCTATAAACCCTAAACAAGGGGAACCTTGAATAAAGGTTCCCCTTGTTTAGGGTTTCATCTGAGCTCCCTTACGATAACTGATATGCTTATCTCCCTCCGGCAGTAGGGCTCTGTGCTTCCTCCATTAATATTCTGCGCAAGATTTTACCGACAGCTGATTTTGGCAATTGCTCCCTGAACTCAAAACTTCGCGGCACTTTATATCTGGCCAATCGCTGCATGCAAAACTCCCTTATTTCCTGCTCCGAGACTGACTTGCCTTTCTTTAAAACTATGGCCGCTTTTATCGTTTCCCCACGGTATGAATCCGGTACTCCATACACACAAGTCTCTTTTACGGCTGGATGCTGATAAATAATATCCTCGACTTCAATTGGATAAACATTATAACCGCTTGCAATGATCATATCTTTCTTTCTGCCTACGATATAAAAATATCCCTCTTCATCCATCGTCGCGATATCCCCAGTGTAAAGCCATCCATCCCGCAAAGCTGTTGCCGTTTCCTCTGGATTTTCCCAATATCCCTTCATTACTTGCGGACCTTTAATGATCAGTTCGCCTCTTTCTCCTGCTGGCAATTCATCAACGCCTGTTTTCAAATCGACGATTTTAGCATCGGTATTTGGGTATGGAATTCCGATACTTCCTTGTTTTTTCTGTCCTATGACTGGATTACGGTGTGTAGTGGGGGAAGTTTCCGACATCCCAAATCCTTCTAATATTGTAACCCGTAATTTTTTTTCGAACTGTTGAGTGATTTCTATCGGAAGCGGCGCAGAACCACAGCTGCAGTACTTAAAGCAGCATAAATCGTCCGCCGTCAAATCCGGGTGATTCAATAAAGCAATATACATGGTCGGGACACCAGGAAAAATGGTTGGCCGATGTGTTCGAATCAAATCTACCACCTTATCTATTTCAAATTTCTCTAATGTGATATAAGTTGATCCGGCATATATGGCACTATTCAATCGTCCATTACCAAAGACATGGAATAATGGGGTCAATCCAAGCATCCGTTCGCCATGACTTTGGAGTTGAAGGGCATTAGCCGTGAAAGCAAAATCTTGAAATACATTCGAGATCAAATTAAAATGCGTGAGCATGACCCCTTTTGATTTCCCTGTAGTTCCCCCTGTATATTGAAGAACAGCCACAGCTTCCTTTGGATCGATGTCCAGAACAGGAAGTTCCTTATCTTTCCTTGATAAATCCGTTCCAGTTTCCATTAATTGCTCGGCAGATATGAACGTTAACCTTTCAGAAAAACTTGTTAGCGCTAATATTTCCCGTTGTATCTCCCGCCCAATGAACCAATTTGCTCCGGAATCCCGTAATATATAGTCCAATTCACTCGACTTATACAGTGGGTTCACTTGAACGACCATACCTCCCAAACGATGGGTGGCATAATAGGCAATGATATATTCTAGACAATTTGGCAGCATGATTGCTATACGATCGTCTTTTTGAAATCCACGGTTGTCTAAATTCACAGCAAAACGATCTGCGCCATCCTTTAATTCCATATATGTCATTTCCCGATCCCCATCTATTACGGCCTTGCAGGTTGGGTAAAGTCGGGCTGAACGTTCAAGGAGTCCATATAAGGACAATACTGGAATGTCAATTTCTGCTGGGGTTTCTTTCGGATAAAATCGATGCCAAGCTCTAGTCAATTTTTTCACACCTCATTTTTCACTATTAAAATGGAGCATACTCACTTGTCAGCCAATTTGATCACCCTTACCTCATTTATCGCGAATGATTTTAAAAATTCCTGTGCCCTTAGCAATGATGTTGCCTTCAGCATCTTTTATTTCTCCTTCAGTAAAGGCAATTTTGTATCCTTTTTGCAGGACTTTTGCTTCCGCAAATAGTTCCCCGCTTGATATGCTGGCTAAATAATGTACTGTTAAACTTGTCGTCACGACTTTAGATTTGGTGACGGAACGAGTCACCATTCCTTGGATGGTATCCAGCATGGTGGCATGAATGCCTCCGTGCAGTGTTCCATTGACATTAAGTAAATGTTCTTCAATGTTTAGCTTTATTGTTACATTCCCTTCTTCAAACCGGATGATTTCAAACCCAATATGTGAAAAGAATGCACTACTTTCGAATTGATTCCGAATATCCTCCACTTCAACAGGCAATCTTCCTCCCCCTCACTTATGCAATTCAACTTATATACGGAAAGGAGCAGAAACGTATGGGGTTTCCGCTCCTTTATCGTTGGACTATATCGTTTCAATCATGATCGCCATTCCCTGGCCGCCGCCTACACAAAGTGTAGCAACTCCATATTTTTCTTTTCTGCGAATCAGTTCATATATTAGTGTTGTCACGATCCTTGCGCCCGTTGAACCGACTGGGTGCCCAAGTGCAATGGCGCCTCCGTTTACATTCACCTTGTTTTCATCTAACGATAAATCCCTGATTACTGCCAATGCCTGTGAAGCGAACGCTTCATTTAATTCGAAAAGCCCAATTTCTTCTACTTTTTTCCCGGTGCGCTCCATAAGTTTTCCAACGGCTGGTACTGGACCAATTCCCATCACTTCAGGAGAAACTCCGGCAGTCGCCCAATCGACGATCTTTGCGATTGGCTGTACTTGCAACCGTTCCGCTTCACTGGCCTTCATTAACACCAATGCAGCTGCCCCGTCATTTCGGCCACAAGCATTCCCTGCAGTGACGGTTCCGTTTTCCCTGAATGCCGGTTTTAAGCTTGCAAGCTTTTCCATTGTGGTATCCGGGCGTGGATATTCATCCGTTTCAACGGTAACCGTACTCTTCCTGTCAGAGACCTGGACAGGAACGATCTCATCCTTGAACTTTCCTTCTTTTAACGCTTGCGCCGCTCTTCGTTGACTTTCCACTGAAAAGGCATCTTGTTCTTCCCTGGAAATGTTGTATCGCTGTGCGACATTTTCAGCGGTGATTCCCATCCCCAAACTTTTTCCATAAATTTCTTGAGGCTGCTGCCCAGCTTCAGTATTAGAATCAACTAGTTGGGTCCGGTCTCCCCCAAAACGGGCACTTCTTAAATAAAGCGGTGCCCGGCTCATGCTTTCCGTACCCCCGGCAACGACTATATTTGCTTGACCTGAGCTTATCTGCTGTGCTGCTGAGGTGATGGCTTGCATTCCAGATGCACATAAGCGGTTTACCGTAAAGGCCGGTGCAGAATCGGGAATCCCTGATCGCAATGCTGCCACCCTCGCGACATTCGAGGATTCGGTCGTTTGCCTAACCTCCCCGAAAATGACTTCATCCACTTGTTCCGCTGCAATATTTGCCCGCTTGATCGCTTCTTTAATGGCAATGCTAGCCAAATGACCGGAACTAATCTCTTTAAATGCTCCACCGTACCTACCAATTGGTGTTCGTACAGCACTCACGATCACGATATCTTCTCCCATTTCGTTCCTCCCCCTTGAAATTCCGCATACTTGGGCAAAAGACTACCTGCCCGAATAAAACAGAAAACATTCAGCACTCTTCCAAGACATTTCTTGCAATGATTAAACGTTGGATTTCATTCGTTCCTTCATAGATCTTCGTTATGCGGGCATCCCGATAAAAACGTTCTACTGGATATTCAGCCATATATCCCATCCCGCCATGAATTTGTACCGCTTTATCCGCCACCCGATTAAAAACGTCAGAAGCGAACAGTTTTGCCATTGAAGCTTCCTTGATCACTTTTTTTCCTTCATCAATCTTTTGTGCCGCCATCATCGTCAATGCTCTTGCGGCTTCCGTTTCGGTTGCCATATCAGCAAGCATCCATTGAATCGCTTGGTTGTCAGCGATCGGTTTACCGAATTGGATGCGCTCTTTGGCATATTTGGCTGATAATTCAATTAATTTTCCACTTGAACCCACTGCTCTTGCGGCCAATCCTACTCGCCCTTCACCTAAAATTTTAAGTGCAGAAATATATCCCATTCCAACTTCGCCGATTACATTTTCTTCAGGTATGATACAATCTTCAAAAATGACCTGTGAGGTATATGATCCTCTTAATCCCATTTTTTTGTCCTTTTTGCCGACAGTCAAACCAGGAAAGTCTCTTTCCACTAAAAAAGCGGTAATCCCTCCCTTTGCCCCTTTATCTTTATCCGTTAAAGCGAATACGGTATAAACATCAGCTATCGGCCCATTCGTGATGAAATGTTTCGTACCGTTCATCACCCAGTAATCACCCTTCTTTTCTGCACTCGTTGCCAAATTGGTTGCATCCGATCCCGCTCCGGGTTCAGATAAAGCAAAGGCGCCAATTTTCGTGCCTGCTGCCATTTCAGGCAAGTATTTATTTTTCAAATGTTCGGATGCCAGCTTAACCAGACCTGTACTGCCAATCCCGGTGTGAGCGCTTATTAATGAAACGAAACCATTATGGGTCCTTCCTAACTGCTCTAAAACGGTAGCCTTTCCCACCGCATTTAAGCCAATTCCACCGTATTGCTCGGGAATGCTTATCCCGAATAAGCCAAGGTCTTTCGCTTTTTCCACCAAATGCCCCGGGATGGCATCTTCTTCTTCAATTTGTATGGCGAAGGGCTCCACTTCCCTTTCAACAAAATTACGGATCATTTCCTTCATTTGCTGCATTTCCTTGGTTAAAGTGATTGTCATGAGTTTATTCCTCCTTAGTACTGTTCATGTATAGTAGCCATCGACAAGTAGGGCATTTAGGTCTGAATGCTGTGCTAAATTCATTGTTTTTTTTGTAAACACACATGTAAAATCAGGCTTCACGTTCAATTATCGTAGCAATTCCCTGTCCGCCTCCAATGCAAGCTGTAATAAGGGCGAACCTTCCGGCAGAACGCTTCAATTCATGAACCGCTTTCGTAATGAGGATGGCACCCGTCGCACCTAGTGGGTGTCCATGTGCAATGGCTCCCCCGTTCACATTCACTTTTGCTAGATTCATATCAAGCTCCCGATTACAAGCAATGACCTGAGCGGCGAATGCTTCATTAAACTCAATGATGTCCATTTCATTTAAGGAAAGTCCTGATTTCTCCATTATCTTTCTTATAGCGGGAACAGGTCCTATTCCCATATAATTTGGATCTACCCCTGCAACTGCCTGTGCCCTGATCGTCGCTAAAGGCTTAATCCCTAATTCCACCGCTTTTTCCCTCGACATGATGACCAATGCTGATGCAGCATCATTCAATCCCGAACTATTGCCTGCAGTCACGGACCCGCCTTCCAGAAATGCAGGCGATAATTTGGCTAGCCCTTCTTTCGTTATTTGCGGTCGTGGATGTTCATCCAATTTAAATTCGATATCGTCACCTTTTCTGACGGGAATGTGGATAGGCACAATTTGTTCATTGAAGCGGCCCTCTTCCACGGCTCTGGCCATATTTTTTTGGCTTTGTAGAGCAAAGGCATCTTGTTCTTCCCTGCTGACCTCATATTTTCCCGCTAAGTTTTCAGCCGTGATTCCCATCGGGGGATCGCCAATCTCTTTAGGGGACAACCTGGACTTTCTGAACTGCGGCGGCTTTGCACTGTATGGTTTTTCCGGTCGGTCCATCAAGTATGGCGCCCTGCTCATGCTCTCGACCCCACCGGAGATATAGACATCGCCTTCGCCAGCCCGGATCGCTTGTGCAGCCAAGTTGACAGCATTTATTCCCGAGCCGCATTGACGGTCGACAGTCAGTCCCGGAAGATGAATCGAGAGGCCCGTTTCCAGTGCAGTTAACCTGGCAATGTTTCCACCCCCGCTTAACACATTCCCCATGATTACATCATCTACCATACGAGGTTCTACATTCGCTCGTTTCAAGGCTTCTTTCATCACTTCTGCTCCAAATACGTGGGCAGGAACAGATGCAAGTGCACCTCCCTGTTTTCCAATTGCTGTTCGAACTGCTGAAACTATGACGGCATCTCTATTCATTTCACATCCGCTCCTTTTCATTTTATTCACACCATTATTTGATGGCATTCCTTCTCTTCACTAGTTTCATTGAATGTAAGCAGGTTCGCCCCTGCTTATGAGGACTTAAGGTCAAAGTTATCCGAACTTTTATTTTTAAGTTTCCCGGCCGGTTTAACGAATATCGCAAACAGGATGCCAAAAGCCAGGACAAGGATGGCCATGAACAATATCGATAGGTTATAACCCAATAGTTGATTTCCTCCAGCTAGACTTATGATATAGCCAGTTAATAGAGGTGCAACAATGCCCGCTAGATTTCCTGATGATGTTAAGATGCTTGTCATCAATCCCCCCCGCTCCTGCATTTCATTGATCATGATCGTTGGTCCGATTGGTAAAATGGCGTATGTAAGACCCTTTGCTAAACACATGGCGACTATCACCCAGATTGGATTTTGAAATATCATGATTGAGGAAAAGAACAATGCACCTAGAATCATGGCGCCCGCAACGACGAATACTCTTGATGATCGCCAATTCTGATTCTTCTTGAATAAATGATCGGACGCCATCGAAACCCCCATATAAATAAATACGGAAACGACTCCGATTATCGCAACGCTGGTTCCCATTTGACCTGGAGTCATTTTAACGGCTTCCACTAAATAAATCGGGAGCCAAACAGAAAACCAAACAACTAAAATATACGTTGAAAAATAAGCTAGTGTAGTAAACAAAGCAGTAGGTGAGGCCAGTAGCAGCAAAAAGTCTTTCACTTTTATTTTTTCCAGTTTTTGTTTCTTTTTCTTTTGGACGTTTTCATATACTTCAACTGGATTTTCCTTTGTTAAAAATTGAAAGAGGAAGAACCAAACAAGGCTTGCTGCACCAAGTGCTGCAAAGGCAACCTTCCAGCCGAATATCGTAATTAAGGAAACGAGGATCGGTGCCACGATCATCGCACCAACGGTCCCTCCGCCAACAACAACCGAATTTGCAAAGCCTTTCAGTTTCGGCGGAAACCACTTATCGGCATGGCTGTAAGCAATTGGGCTATAAGGCCCTTCGAATGCGCCAAGTAAAATCCTGTATAGAATTAATAACGGAAGAGCGGTGATGGCTAAAACGCCGAATTGCAAAACGGTCCATGTCAGCATGATGAACCCCAGCACTTTTTTAGCCCCCAGCCGATCAGCCCATGCTGCCCCAAAAATCCCTGTTACTGGGTAAAGCCAATAATAACTGCTTCCAACAAGACCCCACTCTGCATAGGTAAGATTGAATTCCTTCATGATGGGAACAGCTGCGAGGCCCACGATCGATTTATCTGCAAAATTGATGACGGCTCCAAAGAATAATAGAATGAGAACAACCCAACGCATATGAATCCCTCCTCTTCTTTATTTGTTTACAATGGCATACCAACCAACGTAAGGTTCAACTTAGATGGTTGAAATCACATTCCTCCTCTTTCAATCCTTCTCTAATTCCTCTTTAACTAACAATCTTTTTAATAGTTTACCCACTGTATTACGCGGAAGTTCTTTTCTTAATTCAAATACTTTTGGTACTTTATAAGGCGTCAATTGGGAATAGCAATATCCTTCTATTTCTTCAAGATCCACGGAAGCGCTTTCTTTAGGTACGATGAATGCTTTCACTATTTCTCCTTTTTCTTTATGGGGGATGCCAACCACAGCTGCCTCTTTAATGGACGGATGTTCATACAGAACCCCTTCTACCTCCTGCGGGTAAATATTGAATCCGCCGACGATGATCATTTCTTTTTTCCTGCCGACGATATAGAAATATCCTTCGTCATCCATCACAGCAAGATCGCCAGTATATAGCCAATCATTCTGTAAGGCCTTTTTGGTTTCGGCTTCGTTATTCCAATAACCCTTCATGATTTGCGGGCCTTTTATGAGCAACTCCCCGACGGATGTGTTAGGCACTTCATTATTTTCATCGTCAATGATCATACAGTCCGTGCCTGGAAAAGGGATGCCAATGCTTCCTATTTTCCTTTTTCCGAAAGGCGGATTACGATGAGTGGAAGGTGAAGCCTCAGACAAACCGAAACCCTCTCCGATTTTGGCACCGGTCAGCCCCTCAAATCGCTTTATTACTTCAACCGGCAGGGGGGCCGATCCACAAGAACAACTTTTTAAACAATTCAGTCCATAGTTTTCAATTCCTGGATGATTGACGAAAGCGTTGTACATCTTTGGAACTCCTGGAAAGAAAGTCGGACGGTACTTTTTTATTTTTGCAAGTACATCTTCAAGTTCGAATTTAGGAAATAAGAGGATGGCAGCTCCAATATAGATACCTAGATTCATTGCACTCGTCATGGCATAAACATGGTAAAGAGGCGTAGCTGCCAAAACGATTTCTTCTCCAGGTTTCAGGGAATCTCCATACATTTCAAAGCTCTGCACGACATTGGAGGTTAAATTATGGTGAGTAAGCATGACACCCTTCATCTTTCCAGTGGTGCCGCCAGTATATTGGATGACTGCCGTATCTTCATGCGGGATTATCACTACTGGCTTCTTAATCGCATCCCCGGTTTCAATCATCGTTTTAAGGGAATAGGAGCCATTTTGATCATTTTCCGTATCAATGCATACATCAAATTCATATATCGCTTTCGTTTCTTCGATTGTATTTGCGGCCGTTTGGTCAAATACAATTTTCTTGGTATCCGAGTCTATTAATATTTGCAATAGTTCCCGCGGTTTATACAAGGGATTAATTTGTACAACCAACAGACCCAGTGCCTGGGCAGCATAATAACTGATTATGAAATAAGGGTGGTTGGCCATCATCAGTCCAATCCGTTCACCTTTAACAAAGCCCATTTCTCTCCATTTACCTGCAAGTTTGTCTACCTGCATTTTTAGATTCTTATAATCCATTGACTGGTCTTCATAAATGATGGCTGTATGGTGTGGAAACTTACTTGCTGTTATATCAAGCAGTGAATAGACGGATATTTCCGGTAGCTTCATAGATTTCATACTTTCAACATACCATTGCTCCCATGGTTTATTTATCGTTTTTCGCACCATTTATCCCTCCGCACATAAACGAATTTCATATCGTGCATGTTTGATTTATAACTATTATTATGCAACTTGCATGCCAAGTCCCCATTTAATGTAAAGTCGCTTATTATTAACATCAGTCAATTCATTAATGAATTTTATTCGCAAATAATGCCTTTCTATTGGGGATTCATCGAAATGCCCATAATTCATTTTTGAATTTAAACAAACTCAGCTCTTTTCTAACCATATTGAAAAGTTGGTTTTTAACCATATTATAGATTATACCTACTCACAAATCGTAATATAGACTTTCTCCATGGTTGATTATAAAATTCGAAAAGCCCATCCAGCTAAGGATGGGCTTTTCGAATTTTATTGACTTACGGTTAAATAAAAAATCTATAGCTCCCTTTCCATTCCTGGTTTTAGATTTTGCGCGTTCGTAGACTGATTTTGCCACCGCTGAATCCAAGAATCATCAAAGCCACACAACTGGTTCAATCGATCGGACCATCCTGTAAAGATCTAGATATCACGTTCTTTAAGAACATTATCCAACATGGCCTGAAGTTGTCGTCCTTCATTTTGATCTTTGCTACTCACTCTTATGTATCCAAATTTACGGACATCCATTTTTTTACTCCTTCATCTACTTTTCTCTCACTTATTCTATCAAAAGCGTTCGTAAAAGTGCATGCAAAATAAAGAACGTTCGTAAATGTTTTTCTAACTTTTACGAGCGTTAAAACGAGAGATTTATATAGAAAAAATACCCGTTCGTAAAAGTGTACTTTTACGAACGTTAGCAACAATGCAATACCGACCATTTCGGAAATTTTATACACTAAGAGAATTCCAACCTAAAAGGTTGATCTCAGACACCTTGAAACCTTTCAAAACAATAAACTAAACTATTTATAGTTCTATAACTTTGTCGTGTACTTGTAAAGTTCAACCGCGCTTTTCATCGCTCACTATAAGATGAAACACATAAAAACAAAGCGATTTATAAGCGGTTGGCCTTTCCGTAACTACCGCTGTTTTACCAGCCGCATGAGCCTATCGGGCGACCCCTCGAGAAGAACACTTCCAGTGGAAATAATCAGGTCATGAGAAAAAGGGCTATTTACATTTTTAATATATTGTCCCCTAATCCTGTTGCCGGGAACACTTTGACAAGATCCGCTCCCGATTGATGGCCATAATCATTTCAGTCGGTGTAATGACCCCAGGTATTGCAATTTTTCCATATCTTTATTTCGTACGGACGACATCTTGATGAAACTCGGACTTAGGATAAATTCCACTCCACTGTCAATGGATAGTCGTGCTCCCTCACTATCTAGCACTGTCCCTGCACCAATGATGACCAGGTCTTTAAAAAGATTGGATAGTCTGTTAATGGAACTGAAGGATCCTGAAATGTCAATTGTCACTTCAAGTGCTATAACCCACCTTCAATTAGATTTTCTGCGACTTTAATAAATTTCTCTTCTGGGATACCACGAATGGCTATAACACCACGATCCACTAATTTTTCTATTAATCTTACTTTTGGTAGCATGGAAGGCCTCCTATCGTAAAATTTCCTGTGTGATTTTTTCCGGTGAAATTTGGGACCAGAATGGATACCCTTCCACATCACCGGTCACTGTTAGGGCATACGCTCCAACACGATTTCCTAGTTTAACGGCATCGGCATATGACCAACCACGGATCATGCCTGATAAAAATCCTGCGGCAAAACCGTCACCTGCCCCTACCGTATCAACGACTTGTTGAACCGGAAAGCCTTCAATATATTCTGCTTTTTCTGACGTCGCATAAAAGGCTCCCCGTTCTCCAAGTTTGACTACAACCGCTCTGACACCATTTTTCAGAAAGCGGGCCGCTATTCCTTCTGGTGTTGTTTCCCCTGTCAGAATTTCTCCTTCTTGAATCCCCGGCATGAATATATCACATTTACTCGCAATGTCCATCAGTTCTTCCCGTGCTTCTTGCTTGCTCCAAAGCTTCAAACGAATATTTGGATCAAAGACAACGGTCACTTTGTTTTTTTTCGCTAATGTAATTGCATGATGTACTGTTTCCATACATGAATGGCTTAATGCGGGTGTAATGCCAGTAAGATGCATGAATTTCGCTTGAGAAATAACCTCTTCATCCAGATCATCAGGAGTCATATAGCTGGCTGCAGAATCCTTTCGATAGTAATATATTTTGGGATCTTGCATAACCTGCCTTTCTTTAAAAAAGACAGCGGTATGGTTATGATCATCGAATTTCACCTGTGAGGTATCTACTCCTTCCCCACGGATAAAGTTATGGACAAATAAACCAAATTCATCGTTACCAAGACGGCTCATCCAACTAACCTGATGGCCTAGTCTTGCTAAAGAAATTGCTACGTTTGCTTCTGCCCCGCCAATCGTTTTTTCAAATTGATTCGTAAACCGGAGCGGACCGACCTTTGTTGGTACGAACAACACCATTGTTTCCCCAAATGTAACGACATCCATATCTAATCTCCTATTCCTTTTTTAATATTATAGCTATGGCATTTTCCATTCCTGACTCCAAAATCTCCGACAGATAATGACATACAGATTCGGGTAAATCATTAATTTCATTTAAGTCTCTTTCCCAAAGTGATTTTGTCGATAAGATTGTCTTTACCATATTTTCTAATTGTACATTTCCATTGTTTAGGTTATTCCAGCTATGCTTGAAAAATTGCATTACTTCCGGCTGATCCCGGATGACCGGTATGTTCCCTTGCATTCGTACTGGCTGATAATAAGCAAATAGTGCCGCAAGTGAGAATGATACGATTTCAGGTAGTTTATTTTTTTGATTCGTCCAATCTTCCAGTGTAGGAAGAAGTCTACTCTTGTATTTATATATAGCATTTAAACCAATATCACTGAGAAAATGATGGTTATACGGGTTAGAAAAACGTTCGATAACCGAATCTGCAAACGCTTTTGCTTGAGGAGCATCCAACTTGATTACTGAAAGAATTTCTGAATAAATCCCACGTCTAACAAATTCTCCCAATAATTCATCCTTCATTGTCTCGAGCACCGTCTTTTTTCCAGAAAGATATCCTGCCGCAAACATCATCGTGTGTGCACCATTTAAGATCCTAACCTTGATATCACGGAAGGACTTCACATCTGACCAGAACACATTCAATCCAGCCTGGTGAAAAGGAATGGCTTCAGCAGTCTTTTCATCTGCTTCGATTGCAAACAAATGATAAGGCTCCCCTACCGTGATCAATTCATCTTCATATCCTAATCTAGTTCGATATTCATCAATTTCATTTTTTGGATAACCCGTTACAATGCGGTCGACAAGTGTATTGCAAAATTTATTACTTGTTTGAACCCATTCAATGAATGAATCCGGCAGTTTCCAGTCCTTCGCTATCCGCAGGACAATTTCCCTTAAAATATCTCCATTATCCTCCAGTAATTCACAAGGAATTATCACCAATCCTGCCTCTACTGCACCGTTCATCACCTGGTAACGATGGTAGAGAAAAGCTGTCAATTTTCCTGGAAACGAGAGCGGTGATTCCTCCGGATTGTATTCTTCTGCCAAATAGCTTAAGCCTGCTTCAGTGGTATTGGAAAAGACGAAATGGATATCCTTATTTTCCGCTATTTTTAATACCTCCTGCCAATCGTTATAGGGATTGATCCCTCTACTAATAGAAGAAACAATTTCAACTTCATCAATAACTTCGCCTTTTTCCATTCCCCTGAGTGCTACCGTATACAAACCATTTTGAGCATTCAGCTTCGGAACTACTTTCCCGTGTGGAGTTGGTTGAATGGCAACTATTCTCCCGTTAAACAAACCTTGTTTGTTCATTTGGTGGACCATCCAGTCGATAAAGCCACGCAAGAAATTCCCTTCCCCGAACTGAATGATGCGTTCTGGGTATTCATCCACGTGTTTATGTTCTGTAAACCATTGTTTACTTAGTCTCTTCATTATAATTACACTCTCCCCCTGAGTCTTTTACGTTAGAGAATGACACCATCCTTAAAGATAGCAATCTCTTTAAACCCAAACTGCTCATTTTTGGTTCGAGTTTCACCAGAAGCCAGCTTAACGATATATTCAAAGAAATCATCTTTCAGACTATTCATATCCATTCCCTCAATAAGCTGCCCTGCATTATAGTCAATCCAATTTTTCTTTTTCTTGTAAAGTTGTGTATTGGTAGAAATCTTTACGGTGGGAACCGGACCTCCAAAAGGAGTCCCTCTGCCTGTAGTAAACAAAACGATGTGAGCCCCAGATGCTGCTAATGCGGTAACAGAAACCAAATCATTTCCAGGACCTTCCACTAAATTTAATCCTGTTTTGGTAACACGCTCTCCATAAGGCAAAACATCCACTACTTCACTATATCCGCCTTTTTGAACGCAGCCTAGCGATTTTTCTTCCAAGGTGGTAATACCGCCTGCTTTATTTCCTGGTGATGGGTTTTCGTAAATCACCTGGTTATGGCGGATGAAATATTCCTTAAAGTCATTAACTAAGTTGACTGTTTTCGAAAATACCTCTTTATTAGTAGCCCGGTTCATGAGTATTGTTTCTGCCCCAAACATCTCAGGGACTTCCGTCATTATCGTCGTTCCTCCTTGTTCCACTAACAGATCAGAAAAAGCCCCAACAAGCGGATTACCGGTTATCCCTGATAAACCGTCTGACCCTCCGCACTTTAGACCGACCTTTAGCTTCGAAATTGGAACTGACTGGTGTTTAAACCTTTCAGCGTAATCAACCAATTCACTAATAAGAGTCAAACCTTCTTCCAACTCATCGTCCGCTTTTTGGACTTCTAAAAACTTCACACGTTCGCTCTCATATTCATCAATGGACTGTTTAAATAGTTCCACATAATTGTTCTCACAACCAAGGCCCAATACGAGAACTCCCGCAGCATTCGGATGATTTACAAGATTCGCCAGTATTGTTTGTGTATTGGTCAAGTCATCTCCAAGCTGGGAACAGCCGAATGGATGAGGAAAATGAAAAACTCCGTCCATGTCCCGGTCTTTATGTTCTTCCGTACCCATTTTCGCAAGAAGCTCAGCTGTTTTGTTTATGCAGCCCACTGTATTGATTATCCAAATCTCATTGCGGATGCCTATATCACCATTATTTCGCACATATCCCTGAAAGGTGCGGTCAGAAGCCCTCACATTAACTACATCGTTTGATCTCTGATCGTATTGATAATCTAATTTCTTTCCTAAATTGGTCTGAACATTATGCGTATGAACCCATTCGCCTTCCCCAATATCAATTTTGGCAGATCCAATGGGATATCCAAACTTAAGGATATTTTCTGTTATTGGGATTTTTTTGATAGCAATCTTATGACCAAAAGAAACATCTGTTTTCAGGATAATTTTTTTACCATTGATTAAAATTACTTCCCCGGCAGGTAAATCACCCAAAGCGACACAAACCGAATCATTTGGATGAATAAGCAGGTAAGAATCTTTATCTCTCATGATTACACCCTTTTCGATAGAATTTGGACAAACAATAGACATAGCCGGATATGTCTAGCTATGTCTATTGTCTGATTCCTAAATATTCAATTTAGAGAATGAACCCATTTGTGATCTGGGTCATCATATGGCTTCAAGGTTCTTCCTTCTTCACCAGCCATGAACCACAAATAATAAACCTGGTAGCCTCCTGCAGCATTTACGGGGTGATAACCCTTATCGATCGCGAAGCTGTCACCATTACGAATGATATAAGCATCATCAATGCTTCCATCTTTAGTGTAATGAAGCTGGACGCCAAATCCTTGCTCAGGATTCGCCTGATAATGGTAGATTTCCTCCAGGTTGGGCTCTTCAGGATAATGCTCGCCATCATGCTTGTGAGGTGGATAACTGGACCACTCTCCTGCATGATTGAACGTTTCCCCTAAAATCATCCTTTGGACTCTACCATCCGCATTAACAGCGATAATGTCGTGAACTTCGCGTTTCCAATTACTTTTTCCACGCTGATGGATAATGACTTCGTCGGGTCTGACGACAAAAGGTTCAAATTTTTCTTCTGCCTTAACTTTACAAACAGCCACATCCAAATCCGTTTCTGCCTTGATTACATACTCTGAAAGACATGGGATATAGGCAGTTGTTGCTTTTCCGCTGAAGACGTTCTCGCGTTCCCCCAACTGCTCCCATGTCTGATCTTCACAAGATATGGTGGCAGTTCCCTTTAAAAGAACAAGGGCTGTTTCAAATTCGTTCGTTCCACTGGTATATTCCTGCCCTGCTTTTAACGATATTTTCCCGAAGGCTAAATACTTTAAAAGCGGGCTATCTTCCTGGAAAATTTCTTGATATCCTTCAATTTCCTTCGCTTTAGAAAAACGTTCCACCAATAAATCCCCCTTTTGACTACTCTATTTGTTAGCATACTGCATTAGCTTTCGAGTAATTGACCAAGCCGTATTTGGTATATTATTACACAGTTTGAGCGACAGGATTTTTCTGTCCTTCAGTAATCTCGGCATTATTCGCCTCATGGAACAGGTTAAGAAGATCTTGATACCCTGTTTTTCTCGGATTAGTTTGACTGTTCATATCTTTTAATGCATCCTCAGTTAAAATTCTCCAGTCAGAATCTTTAATATTAAATGATCTTAATGATGGAATATTTGTATCCTTCACCAATCTTTTTACCGCTTCAACTGCTTTATCAGCAGCTTCCATTATGGATAAACCTTCAATGTTTTCACCCATAGCAACCGCGATCTCCGCGAAACGACCTGGGCAAGCAATTAAATTAAATTTCATGACATACGGCAACAAAATCGCATTGGCAACACCATGAGGGATATCATAATGCCCACCAAGGGGATGTGCCAGCGCATGTGCATTACCTAAACCTACTTGTGGGAATCCTACGCCAGCCATCGTGCTGCCTAACATTACTTTTTCTCTAGCCTCATAGTTTTCCCCACGAGCATAAGCTTCACGAAGGTTCGCACCAATTAAACGTACTGCCTCAAGATTAAGAACATCAGCGAGTGGGGATGCACCATTAAGAGCATCTCTAGTCGTATAGGCTTCGATAGCGTGTGTTAGAGCATCTACCCCTGTAGCCGCAGTAATAGCAGGTGGTAAACCGAGTGTCAAAACTGGATCAACCAAAGCTACAACTGGAGCCATTAAAGGACTGCCTATACTAGACTTCCAATGTTTGCTTTCATTTGTAATAACAGCCCATTGAGTAACTTCACTTCCAGTACCAGATGTAGTAGGAATAGTAATGACATCTGGGCCTTTTTTAGTGAACTCTTTTCCGCCGATATCATATTCGTTGATATCACCATCGTTAACCGTCATCATACTGATTGTTTTACAAGCGTCCATTGCACTGCCTCCACCAACAGCAATGAAGGAGTCACATGCGTTAGCTTGGAAAACCTTCACACCTTTTACCACGGTTGCAGATGGTGGGTTCGGTGGAACTTCGTCAAAGATGATGTATTCGACATTATAATTAGTTAAGGACTCTAGAATCCCTTTTAATAAGCCAGCATTAATGATTCCCTTATCTGTAACGATCATGGCTTTTTTATGATTTCTTGAAGCTAACACTTCACCAGCCTGCAGTGATGCATTTTTACCAAAAACAATTTTAGTAGCGCAAAGAAATTGAGAATTTTCTAACATTATAATCCACTCTCCCATAATAAATTTTTGTTTTTTAATAGTTCGTTTACATTACCATTTATAGAAATTATTTCTTTTACCTACATGAATTTGTACTGTTTTAACTTCAGAGAATCCATCTAATCCTAGTGTGCCAAGCTCTTTTCCGAAACCACTTTGCTTGAAACCGCCAAACGGTAATTCGGAGTGAGCTTCCATGTAGTGGTTCACCCATAGCGTCCCCGCTTTAATCGTTTGTGCTGCAAGTAATGCTTTATCGATATCCTTTGTCCAAACAGCTCCAGCTAGACCAAAGATTGTATCGTTCGCAATTTCAATTGCCTCATCAAATTCCTTAAAGCGAATGACTGACAACACCGGACCAAAGATTTCTTCTTTTGAAATCGTCATATCAGGGGATACATCTCCAAATATGGTTGGTTCCATGAAGAACCCTTGGTCATAAATACCACCAGTCAAACGTTTACCTCCAGTTAGGAGCTTAGCTCCTTCGGCAATTCCTTTTTCAACATAGTCAAGGACAGTGTTTAAATGGGATTCTGTTATTAAAGCTCCCATTTCGGTACCGGCATCCAACGGATTCCCAACTTTAATTTGACTTGCTCTAGCAACTAATCTTCCAACAAACTCATCATAAATTTCATCCTGCACCAATAAGCGAGATCCAGAGGTACAAACCTCTCCTTGATTGAAGAAACTGCCAAACAGTGCACCATCCAGCGCATCGTCTAGATCAGCATCTGCAAAAACGATATTAGGTGACTTTCCTCCTAATTCCATGGACAGTTTTTTCAAGGTATGAGACGACAATTTCATTAGTTCTTGCCCGATTTCAGTGGAACCTGTAAACGCAATTTTATCAACATCCGGATTGGTGGCAAGCTCTTGGCCTGCTGCTCCACCGGGTCCAGTGATAACGTTCACAACACCCTTAGGGAAACCAACTTCATCAAAGATTTTTGCGAACTCTATAGTCGTAATAGGTGTCGCACTTGCAGGCTTAATGATTACTGTGCAGCCAGCAGCTAGTGCAGCAGGTAGTTTTTGCATCATAGTGCCTAAAGGGAAATTCCATGGTGTAATGATTCCTACAACACCAACCGGAATCCGTAGAGTCAGACCAAGCAGGCCGTCTTGAACTTGATTAGAAGTTTGGCCATAAATAGATCTGGCCAATCCTGCATAGTAGTTTAAGATATTTGCAGCAGCACCAACCTCCCCTTTAGCTTCGGATAATGGTTTACCCATTTCTTTACTCAGCAGTTCAGCGATTTCGTCCTTTTTTTCTACGATTTTTAAGTAAGCGCGATATAGAAGAGCCGATCGCTCGCTGCCTGACATCTTCGGCCATTCGCCTTTGTCGAATGCCTGGCGTGCAGCTGAAATCGCCAATTTTGCATCCTCAACTCCAGCTTTTGCTAGTTCAGCTACAATCTCTCCATTTGCCGGGTTCCTTCTTACGAAAGTCTCTCCGTTAGCAGAATTTGACCATTCTCCATTAATAAATAGCTTATAGTTTCGCACTAATTGTTTTGTTGTCATAATATCACCCTTTATCACCCTCAATTAATGAAGGTTTAATTTTTTAGTATGAGGAATTCGGATCATACATTTCTTTAGCGTTTTTCTTTGTGATGATTGGATTAGCAATATAATGAATTGAAGGAACTTGTTCACCTTGTACAACCTTTATGGCCATTTTCACTGCGTCTGCGCCTTGTACCCTAGGGTCGTTACTAACAGTTACTACTAATCCTGAATTAGGATCTTGAACTTTCTTAATAGCTTCCTTTGTTCCATCGATAGATCCAATTATTGTGTCTTTACTTAGGCCTGTATTCTTCAGAGCTGTAGAAATACCCGGAAGCATAACGTCACTCATACAAAATACTACTTGCAGGTCTGGATAGGCTGTAGCGATATCCTGCATTTCAGGAAGGGCCTTATCTGGAACCCAGTTTCCAAAACGTTCTGCAACTAAATCTAGATTTGACTTACCATACTTCTCTAACATAAAATCAGTCCATCCTGAAACCATACCGTTACGACGATATTGAGATACCAATTCTTTAGGATATCCGCTAATCATAGCTGCTTTAATCACCTTGTTACCAAACTTTTCCGAAGCCGCTTTTGCTAATTCCCATCCGGCTTTGTAGCCCGTGTCTCTCGGATCATCGGAAACAAAGCTGATAGCATTTGCTTTTGGATCAAGATTACTATTGACTCCGATTAACGGGATGTTTCTTTGATTCAATCTGTTGGTTGCAGGTATAACCCCTGAAGGGTCTTGTGGATTCATGATGACTGCATCAACACTTTGCGCGATCAAATCCTCTACACCAGATACTTGTTTGGCTACATCACCCTGGGCATCTAATACGACTAACTTTACATCCTGTCTTTTTGCTTCCTCTTCGGCGCCGCGAATTAGGTTGGTATACCAGTCACTTCCGGCTACCCTTCTTTGTGAGAAACCAATTACAATTTCCTTGCCATCTTTCTTTCTTGCTGGTTCTGTTGATTTAGAGGTTGATTCTTCATCATTCTTTGAAGTGGCTTGCTCTTTAGAAGTTGGTTGATTTGCAGGGGCACAACCCGTTAATAACATCGCAAAACAGAGTAAAAACAATCCAATGGTTTTTTTAAACCTTTTGTTGCCCTCCATAAATTCTCCCCCAGTTAAAAATATTTAATATTTCAATTCAATCTGGTACTCTAGCTTTCTATTAAGTAGAATCGTAGAGTACTGAGTACCCAATTGAAGGTTTTTATGCTTTTTTGCGTGCAGCCATCGTTGTGAGAAGAACAGCTACTAAAATAATTAATCCCTGGATGACCATCTGTGGGTAAGAGGCTACCCCGGTTAGGTTCAGAATATTTCGAATAATACCGATTAAGAAAGCTCCAAGTACGGCGTTTAAAGCGAAGCCTTTTCCACCGATTAAAGCTGCACCGCCAACTACAACTGCAGCGATAGCATCTAGTTCATACCCCTGTCCATATAGAGCACTACCAGTACTTAAACGAGCAGTTGTCATTAATCCGCCAAGCCCGGCAAGTGCACCACTTATCGCATATGCGATAATGATGTCCCGATTCACTGGTGCGCCAGCTAGCCTTGCTGCTTCTGGATTTCCACCTACAGCATAAAGTCTTCTACCAAATGTGGTCATCCTGAGTATGAAAATGAAAATACCGAGTGTTACAAACATAATGATGATCGGAGTGTAAATTCCTCCAATAGCCAGCTTACCTGCAAGAATAGATAAAAAGGTTGTATCCTCTATTGTAACTAATGAACCTACCTGGAAGATGTAAGCTAATCCTCGATAGATGGTTAATGTGGCCAATGTTACGACGAAGGGGGTAATTTTTCCGTAAGTGACAGCAACTCCATTTCCTAACCCAGCGATTGCCATTAGTATAATAACCAAAATGATGGTTAAGATTGGATCGAGCCCCATACCTAGCATTGAAGCAGATAAAACACTAGCTAATGCTGCAATTGAACCAACTGAGAGGTCAATCCCTCCCGTAATGACAACCATTAATTGTCCCAATGCAAGGATGGAAATCACGGAGTTCTGGAGAAGGATGTTGCTCATATTATCAATTGTTAGGAATTTATCTGATAAGAATGAACAAAAAACGACTAGTAAACATAGAAAAATAAATAAATAATTTTTTACCAGAATTTTCAAACCGGAGTACCTTGAAGCGACAGTCTGTGGTGGTCTAGTACTTAATGTCTCTTGGTTTACTTTCATAACTTTCACCCCTATAACATATATTGGATAACATTTTCTTCTGAGGAATCCTCATGTGCAATTTCCTTTACGATTTTTCCTCCTGACATAACTAGCACTCGATCACACATTAACACTTCAGGAAGCTCAGATGATATAACGATAACCGAACCTCCTTCCTTAACGAACTCATTGATTAAATTATAAATTTCCGCCTTGGCACCGACATCTATTCCACGGGTTGGCTCATCGAAAATTAACACTTTCACGTTCTTATAAAGCCAGCGCGCAATAATTAACTTTTGCTGATTTCCGCCACTCAGTGTTCTTGTTTCCTGGGATAAACCGCTTACACGTACTTGGAGTTTTTTTACTAACATATTTCCATCATCTTGCTCTTTTCTTCTATTAACAACCCCGAATTTAGAAAAATTGTCCAAACCGGAAATCGTCATATTTTCCAGGGCTGTCATCCCTAGCACCAACCCCTGGTGTTTGCGGTCTTCAGGCAATAATGCAATTCCTTTCCTGATTGCATCCCGAGGGGACTTAACAGCAAACGGTTTACCAAATAAATTCATTTTTGCAGAACAAGGGTCTGCGCCAAAAATGGCCCTGACCAATTCAGTCCTTCCACTACCGACCAGCCCTGCAATCCCTAAAACCTCGCCTTCAAATAAATCAAAATTTATATCCTTTAGTAGCGTCGGAGTACATAAATCACTAACCGATAAAACTTTTCTTTCCTTGTTTGCGATTGAACCCATCCGCATTTTTAAAACATCACGGCCCACCATTAATTTGATTAATTGGTCACGATCTAAATTATTAGTATCTCTCGTTGCAACAACCTGACCATCCTTGAGAATCGTTACCCGGTCTGAAATTTGAAAAACTTCCGGAAGTCGATGTGATATGTATACAATCCCTAGACCTTCCCTACGCAATTTAAGTACTAAGTCAATTAGTTGATCAACATCCTGATTGGCAAGTGGTGCCGTTGGTTCATCCAGAATTACAACTTTTGCTTTCTTATGAAGGGCCTTGGCTATTTCCACGATTTGTTGTTTAGCTATTCCAAGATCTCCTACGCGCTGGTCTACATCCATTTTAAAACCCATTTCTTCCAAAACGGCCTGAGCGTTCCTCCTCATTTTTCGCCAATCAACTACACCAGGAAACTTTTGAGGATAATCTCCGATATAGATATTTTCAGCAACCGTTAATTCAGGGACTAAACTCAACTCCTGGTGAATGATTGCAATGCCCAGTTTTTGAGCTACATCTGGTTTAGTAATGTGAACAGCTTTACCTTCAAAGAGAATTTCTCCCTCATCCGGCTTATAAATACCCGATAGGATCTTCATCATCGTAGATTTACCGGCACCATTTTCCCCACAAAGAGCGATTATTTCACTTTTGCGAATCGAAAAATCTACATTACTGAGTGCCTTAACGCCTGGAAAGTTCTTTCCTATACCACGCATTTCTAAAAGCACTTCATGAGAGTCTATCATGCCAATCCCCCTTATCGTCTTACTCCATGTTTTTTTTCAAGAGCATTAATGGATGTTATAGATCTACCTTCCTTTAAGATCGGATATACGGTCGTGATTTTATCGTACGTTTCATCCCCTTTAATCATCTTGATTAAAATATTCGCAATTGTATTGCCAATTTCAAATAACGGTAAAGACATGGTGGTTAAGGAAGGGTTCATAAACTGCGTAAACTCAATACCATCAAACCCAATCACGGATATATCATCAGGAACGCTTAGCTTTAAATCGGTGCAAGCTTGGATCACATGTGCAGCAGCCAGGTCATTATAGGTTGTAATGGCAGTCACCTGTTGCTTGACCAGCCGCTCTGTAATTTTATAGACACCTTTGTTATCAGACTCAACTTGCATGATCAAATCACTTTCTAATGGGATATTAAAGTCTTGCAAAGCCTTCTTATAACCTTCTAATCTCTGGATATTACTGTAAGCACGCGGGGGCCCCACAATAATTCCGATTTTAGTATGTCCCTTTTCTATCAAATACTTAGTAGCTGCATAGCCGCCATAATTTGCATCAACAACGACGCAAGCAGCTCCATCTGTTTCAACATTACGGTTCAAAAGTACAACAGGCGATATTTTGGGGATTAACTTCCTCAGGTTCGCTTCATCAAGTCTCGGGCTGCAGAGGATCATACCATCCACATTGTAGGTTTGTGATAGATGAAGGAACGAGTTTTCTAATGCTACATCCTCTTCTGTCGTCATGAGGAAAACATTCAGTTCATTTGCCCGAAGTGTCCGTTCAATGCCACGTACTATTTCACTGAAGAATGGATTCGCAATATCAGGCAACAAAACAGCGACCATATTTGTTTGTCTTGTTACCATGCTTCTTGCTTGGAGGTTGGGTTGAAAACCATGTTTCTCTATAATACGTTGCACATGGTTTCGGGTGGCTTCGTTCACCTCCGGTTTATTGTTTAAAACCCTGGAAATCGTTTGACGGGAAACACCAGCCAGCTCTGCAATGTCATTAATCGTTAATTTCTTTCCCATAGTATCAATTCCTTTTTTTGTGAACGCTATCATTTTTAACTAAACCAATTTCAACCGAATCATGATTGACCAATAATTGTGAGCGCTCACAATTACTGGGTATGAACATAAATTAACACTATACCTTCACAAATGTCAATACTCGTCATCAAAATTATTTTATTTTAAAGAATTTTCAGAAAATATCTTGACTTCACCCATTATATCCCATAATGTTTAATTTGTGAACGCTCACATTAAGTAATTAAAAAATGGATGGGGGAATTAATAATGACAGTTGGAGTATTATCCACAGAATTTGAAAGAAGGTTAAAACGGACAAGGGAACAAATGAGAAAGCAGGGTATAGACGTTCTTTTCGTATATAGCGATGAGTACCATCCTGGATATTCTTTCTATTACACAAATTTCCGTACGATCAACTGTATTGAAGAATCTGCACATGCCCTTTTCATACCTTTAGAAGGTGAAATCCAAGCATTCTTAGGAAACCTAAATCGTTTCGCTGCAAAACGTTTCTCTTGGATTAAGAATGTTAATAACATTTATGAAATGGAAGCGCTTTTACCACAGTATGTGAGTGAGCTTCCTTATGAAGTAAAAACAGTTGGTGTAGTTGGTGAAGAATTATTCCCGATCTCTTTATACCGGGAAATGGAAAAAGCGTTTGTAAGAGATGGCATTAACATAGTAGATGCTGGACATATTGTCGTACAAGAAAGGTTATATAAGAGCAAAGCTGAATTAGATTTAATCCGTAAGGCAGGGAAATTGGCTGACGACAGTATTCTAGCTGCGCTCAAGAAACTAGAAATCGGAAAAACAGAAATCGAATTATCGGCAATCGGTGAATATGTAACACGTTCACAAGGCGGTGAAATCGGGTCCGCTTACTTAGTAGTTTCAGGTCCTGACCATACGAATCTACCTACTTGGAGACCAATGGAACGTAAAATTGAACGTGGAGATTATGTGTGGTTGGATTTTAACCCTATGGTAGAGGGATACTGTTCCGATACCGGTATTACAGTCGCCATGGAGGGTGCTACAGAAGAACAAATCAGAATCATGGATTTTGCCTATGATACAAACCAACGTATGGTTGAATTCATAAAGCCGGGTATGACAGGTAAACAATTGTTCCAGGAAACCCTACGCATCTGTGAAAATGCAGGTTTAGAAGACTACTTCCTTCCCTATACAAAAGGAATGAGAGCAATTGGCCATGGAGTTGGTCTAGAAGTGGTAGAAACACCTGACTTAGGACCTAATAGTGAATTCATTTTCGAACCAAATATGTGTTTTGGGATTAAATTTGACCTTCATGGATTTCCATTTGGCGGTGTTCGAGTTGAACCTACAGTGATCATTACTGAAAATGGCGCAGAGCCAGTGAACGACCTTAGAGGAATGAGAGCTAAATATGAATCTAACTTTAAATAAGTTAATCATTTTAAACAAAGAATAGACTTCTATTGGTGGCTACATAAACTCTTCACCGCGGGTATTGTTTAAGTTTATCCGCATACAGTAGATATGTTTCCATTGGTGAGCAATCCTTCTGCCACAAGTGGATCGCAATTACCTATCAATATTAAACGGGTCTTTGTCAATAGTTGGGGTGGGGGTAAAATTCTCACCCCTTACCCTATTGTCTTCAGAAATGGATTCATTAACTCCCTTTGCCAACTTATTATTCATTGGCCTTTCAAGTTTTTTCACAGGTGTAGGAGTATGTTTCCATAAATCATTGGGAGTACCTTCTAGTGCAGTACATAGTGCATCCATTGTTTGAGTCTTTACTTGCTTAGGCTCACCAGTTAATAATGCGCTAATTGATGGTGGAGATAGTTTATACTCTGCTTTATACTCCAATAGCCTACCCAACTCGGCACCGGACCATATTCCACTATCAGCCATGACTTTTCTTAATCTCCATTCAATCGCCAATTTTAATAAAAAGGGGGAATGAGGATTTTATATTCGCCAGGGATGATGGGTATCCACAATTAAGAAAGGTTTTCGAAACAAGGCTAAAGAGGTTGCTTAAGAAGGCGGAAATTGAAAAGAATATTACACCACACTCTTTTCGGCATATTCATACCTCACTACTCATTGAGGCCGGTGTGTGTATTAAAGAAATTCAACAGCGTTTAGACCACACTGACATAAACACCACCTTGAACATTTACGCACATATGACTTTTAATATGGAAGAAAAGGCGTCTCAACAGTTCAGTAAACTGATGAAAGACCCAAACTAAGTTTAATTATGCTGTTTAAGAGATACCTTTAATGATTTGAGTTAAGCCCTCACTAATTGGTGTAGCTGACCGTCCAAGAAGTTTTTCGAAATCATTGCTTTCTACTTCAAGGGTGCCTTCTCGAACGCCTTTTTGGATATCAATGAGCATAGGAATAAGGAAATCAGATAAGCCAACATTTTTCATAATATCAGCATAAGTAGCATCATCAACCTGTTGAACAGGTACTTCTTTACCCAATACATTACCAACTGCAGATGCAAGTTCTTCCTGAGTCAATAACTTGCCAGAAAGCTCATAGATTGTATTTTCGTGTCCGTTACCAGATAGTACCGATGCCGCAGCTTCTGCATAATCTTGTTGTAGTGCCCATCCTACCTTGCCATTTCCTGCTGATGTCACCCAAGGAGCTCCTGCTTGAACACCTTGAATACTTGTAATTTCATTCTCCAAATACCATGTTGAAAGATATTAATAATAAAGGTAATAATATTAAAAATATTTTATCATCAATGATTTTAAAATTAGTTAATGCCCAGTAGAGAAGGTTGTCTAGAGATGGTTTTTAATTCCTTATTCAAATAATCGATGCAGAAGATAGAAAGTACAGGGCCTTCTTAATGTACGATTATTCCAGATTATTAGTTCCGTTTGCACGCAAAAAACCCCTCTTTACAGGGGGGATATGCCAACACTTTATGATTTTTTACCTCAGACAAAGATTATACATATGCCTCTATATCTTTAATAAGAAGGATGGATTTTAAATCTCTGTTAGTTCTTCGAAGGGTTTAATGTCTTTTGCTCCGAAAATTCCAATGTCAGCCATCGGCATTATGTCTTTGATATACAAATAAGCATCTTTGACTGCATCTGGAGTGGGCTTCAAGAATTAATGTGTTTTTTGAATTTATAGAATAAATAAACGTCCTACTTCTTCTCATTGTCACTCACCTCTTCGTTAAATTGAAAGATAAAAAACATCCCCGTTTTATTATTTGTCTTCTTCGAATTCATCTTCTAAACCATCATATTCACTATTGAAGGCCATTTCATATATAAAATCAACATATGATTGAACCGAAATACCGTCACTTTCGGGTATAGTTGGAACAGCTTCCAGCCAGCCCCTTACATCTAATGCATACTGATTTAAATCAGTATTATCTATTTTGTATATATTAGCATGCAAGTATTCGTTTAACAGCGAATGAGGTCTTGTCCAAAATTGAATTTCTATTGGTATCATAGTATTATTTGGCCGAATATTCACATGTACTCCTTTATAACCATCATCTTTTTTTTTGCCATTGCTTTGATCTATAATGGTACATGCTTCTTCGCCAAATGGACAAAAGGAAACAAATTCTTCAACTACATTCATTAGGTTAACTTTGTTTTAAACTTTTGGATTGAACCCTTTTGCCTAATATCCTTAGAATTTTTTGAACTTACGGTAATGAGGATGTAAGGGAATTTCAAAATGTAATTGGATTTTAATTCCGAACATATTCTGTCTACAAACCGAGGTCAAATCATATAGAAATGACCCTTTCTTTTATAACTTGTTCTGCTTTTTAATACCTGCATACCAATCGTTTCTTTGCTTTAGTTGCTTTAGTTGCTTTTTACATTTTTCGAACCAATTTCACGGAATCTTTTATCATCTTCAATTTCACTTTTTCAATCACCATTCTTCATGCTCCAACATATAATACCTCAAAGGAAAACCGGGGGTATCAACATGCAAGACAATCAACATGGATCGCAAATGACTGAGGTTGAAAAGTTTGATGAATGGGTAAAAAGTTTTTTTCTGGATCCGGAAACTTGTGCGTTGGATCATCAACTTTTTTCAATTGATATATACGAAAGTGACGATGAGTATATGGTGGAAGCGGTTTTGGAAGATCATGATGTGAAAGATATTAAAGTATGCCTAAGTGATAATGAGCTATCGATCATCGTTGACGATACTCATAAGCCATTTCTTGAAAAAAAAGAAGATAAGCTCCCCACACAGAGAAAGATCCCTTTCCCTTTTTCGATTTGCTCACGAAGAATTACCGCTGAATTCTCGAATCCGATATTGGTGATTCGCATCCATAAGTTTTCCCCCGGAAAAACAGCTGAAGATATTAACATTGAGTAGTTCGTTCATAAAAATAAAAAGAATGGCCTAGGGACCACTTCCCCCTTAGCCATTCTTTTTTCTTGATTAACCAGCAAAATAAAAGGACGTCCGACTTCCTTTTTGTGTCGAAATGACTTGAAGCTGGGCATCGATTCTTTCTTTCAATTCCGGGACATGGGATATTATCCCGACCAATCTCCCGGTGCTTTGTATATCCATTAATGCTTCAATTGCATGATCAAGAGATTCAGGGTCGAGCGTACCGAAACCTTCATCGATGAACATCGTTTCAAGTGAAATTCCGCCAGCATTCTGCTGGACAACATCCGCAAGACCCAAGGCAAGTGCAAGGGAAGCCTTAAAGCTCTCTCCTCCCGAAAGGGTTTTGACATGCCTCTCTTGTCCTGTATATTGATCATACACAGATAACTCCAGACCGCTCTGGATATTCCTTCGTGTAGGATCAAGCTTTCGCAATAACTGATATCTTCCGCTTGTCATTTTCAGCAGCCTTGAATTGGCTTCTTTTAAGATATCATCTAAAAAGGCTGCCAGTACATAACGTTCAAAAGTTATTTTGAAGGAGTTTTGACCTTTGGAAATCTCAGACAGATGACCGACGATACTGTACCTTTCATCCAAACTTTTCTGTTCTTCCCTAATTTGCGCCAATTTCCTTTGGATTTCTTCGTTAGTCCGTTTTTCAGCCTGCAACTCATTCTGTTTTTGGCGTAACGACTCCAATTCTTCATCTATGAAATCGAATGTCTTTTTCAATCCTTCAAGATCCGGTTTGGTCACATCTTTTAATTTCATTTCCAAATCATGAAACAGACTTAAAACACTTTGCCAATTTTGATTATACTGCTGAACTTGGTCCTCCAAATTTCCAAGAGCTGCTTCCGATATTTTTGCTGCCGTATATTCTTTATAATTGGAAAAACCTTGATTGGTCATATCCGCAATTAACTTTTCCCGCTCCTCTTTCAATTCTGTATTTAAAGCCTCGATATTTCCACTTAGGGATTCTTTTTTTGCACGGATGGCCGATTCTCTTTCCTTCACCAGTTGAAGGTTTTTTTGTGCAACTTCCAAGGCCGATTGTAAGCGTTTCTGCGTATTTACAGCCATTAGATAAGCTGCATTATATTCTTCCTCTGTCCGTATTCCGTCTGGCAGGGAATCGGTTAATCCTGTTAGTTTTGTAGAGTTTTCAATATACCTGGTTTTCCCTTGGTCCTCTTTTCTCTCTAAAGAGATCAGATTTTCCTTTAGCTCGGATGCTTTCTCTTTTAAATCCAGCAACCTTTTTTCCAGATCATTTAATACTGACTTTTTCCGCATCAATTCTTTTAGCTGTTCTTGCAGCACTTTTCCTTTTTGTACAAACTGCAGCAAATGCTCATTAATATCTTCATTCCTAAACTCCGGCATGTCATTTTGTAAGTCACTTAGCTTCTCTTGTGAAGACTCTAACAGTGCGTCATATTTGGATTTCGCTTGATAATATTCACTTTCAGCTTGGCTTTTTTGTTGTTCCGCCGTTTTCAGCTTGTTTTCTTGCTCTTTCAGTTCCAAATCCGTCGGCATATGCTCATGTATCTGTGCTGGTTTTGGATGACTTTGTGAACCGCACACAGGACAATTTTCTCCAGAGTGCAACATGGAAGCAAGCATACCCGCTTGGCCTGATCGCCAGTTTCGGTTCAGGGTTTCCAGTTTTTCCTTCTCCTGAATTTGTATTCTTTGTAACTCCTGGAACCGATTATTCTTTTCATCCAGCACCCGTTTCGTATTCTGGATTTCATAAAGAACTTCTTGAAGCTTTTTAATTTTCGATAAAGCTGAATGATTTCTTTCTGCTTCAATTTCCTGATCACGATAAAGAACAGCCGCTTTTTCCGCTTCTGTTTTTTCTTGAGCGACTTTCTCAGCTTCCGCTTCGACCGACATATGTTCCGAAACAGTTTTTTCACGAAGTCGTTTACAGGTTTGCCACTCTTTTTCATCTAAGGTAACCTGTGCTTTTAAGCTTGCAAAAGTCATGACAGCCTCTTTTACCTGCTCAAGCTGATGAACAGCTCGGACTGCCTGCTCTCTTTCATTTTCCTTCAACATTTCCTTATCATAGCAATCCTGCTTCTCAATGCGCTCAGTACGTAACTTCTCGGACTGCTCACTTAACTTTTGAAGTTCGGCATTCGCATCTTGCACTTGTTTGCCAATTCGCAAATAGTATTGTTCCTGCTTTTCAAGTGAAGCCGCTTTGTGTGCCATTTTCATTTGGACTTTCACTAGTTCCATTTCTGGCAGCTTTGCTTCAAGGGCCTCTTTTTCTTTTCGAAGTTTTTCTTTTTCCGAAAATCGATTTAATAAATCGACAGCTTTTGAAAGCTCTTGATTTACTTGATCACGAGCTTTTTGCTTTTCCTGTATTTGGTTATTAATATATTCATTTTTTTCTGTTGCTTGCACAATGACTTCCTGTAACAACGGTAAAACCTGCTGTTCATTAGGCTCTTCACCTTGCAATTGCGCCTGCAGCTCTTCATGATTTCCAGGATGGATGCCTTTCATCAATTCAATTCGCCGCTGAGCACTTTTTTCGCTTTGTTTTCTTAGGATGGAAGCCTCTTCTTTTAATTTTTCTTCTATTCGTTTATAAAGTTCAGTATGAAATAATTTCTGGAGAATCTGTTCTTTATCCTTGCTGTCGGAAGTTAACAGTTTTCGGAATTCATTTTGTGGAATCATCAGGATTTGCCGGAATTGGTTCGCATCAAGTCCAATGAGTACTTTTATTTTTTCTTCAACTTCCCGTACATTCGCACCCAGCAATTTTTTTCCTTCAGGCAATACCTCATATAATTCAGCCTTTGCTCCAACCGTAGTTGTTCCTTCACCTGCTTTTTTCTTCCGTTCCTGCTGTGGCGACCGGGTCACCAAATACGTTTTTCCACGCAGGATAAATTGTAATGATACTTCAGTCAACAGGTCATCTTCGGCAAACTGACTTCGTAAATCTTGCCCGCTCCGATCTTCACCGCTGGCTTTTCCATATATCGCAAAACTAATCCCATCAAATATCGTTGTTTTCCCTGCGCCTGTCTTTCCAGAGATGACAAACATGGTCCGTTCCCCAAGGGAATTAAAGTCAATGGTTTCCCTTCCTGCATATGGTCCGAAAGCCTGCATCGTTAAAATATCCGGTCTCATTTCAAAGCCTCCTCTTTCTTAACAGCTTCAATTACCGAAACCATCAAATCCTGCTTTTGTGTATCAAAGTCCCTATCTGTCATTTCTTGATAAAACGTTTCAAACAGGTCCAATTCTGATTTCTTTTCATCTTTTACAGAAGTGAAGGAATTTTTCCTCCTAAGGTCGGTCAAATCCCATTTTCGCTCCAGATGAAGTACGTTCGGATAAATCTGACGCAAGCGGTTAATAGGATCGATGAGTGCACCCTCATCATTTAGTGTTATTTTCAAATAGTCATCCCTTTTTTGCGATTGATAGAAAGCGGGATCAAGCAACTCTTCCATAACCCCGGATATTTCCCTCATATCGAATTTGGGTGTCAAAGAACGATAGCGTATATTAAAACTTCCATCTTCTTGCATATCGACGATGGAAAGCGATTTATTCTGCTTGGCCTCGGAAAAAGAATATTTTAATAGTGATCCAGAGTAAAACACCTTAGGATGACGTATCGCGTCTGGACTATGTAAATGCCCAAGTGCCGTATAATCGAACGCATCGAATAAGTCGGATGAGACACAGCCAGAACCACCTACCGACAAGACCCTTTCCGAATCGCTCGTTTTTCCGCCTAATACAAAAGCATGTCCTACAAAGACATTCGGCTCATCCATATTGAAATTCTCGGCTATCGTTCCGGTTATCCGCTTCATTGCTTCTTGATGGGAATGGATACTATCATCTTCAAAAAGATGGCGGACCGTCCCAGGTTCTGCATAAGGAACACAATAAAAGTTCACGCCCTTGATGCGAACCGGCTCACATGTTTTTGTCAATTTCCCATGAATGTATAACTGACTATGACGATACCATGATGAACCGAATGCGAGTCTTTCCGCAGAATCATGGTTTCCCGAGATCGCAACGATCGGTGTATTCATTTTCACATTAATCGTATAAAGGATTTCATCAAGAAGCTCCACCGCTTCAGTCGGCGGAACGGAACGATCATATAAATCACCGGCAATCACCACGGCATCCGGTTTTTCCTCTTCGACAATTTCTATGAATTGCAAGAGTGCATGCCTTTGGTCATCTGTCATATGTACCCCGTGAACGATTTTACCTAAATGCCAATCAGCCGTATGGATAAATTTCATAGTTTCACTCCGTCCTAAATTTTACTTACTATTATTATATCAAAAATTTAACGAATAGCATGGTTTGGGTACAAACGTTCTAATTTTTACCACACAGCTCCATTCTTTTCCTTATTCAAATGCAAAAAGCAAACTCCAAATGAGTCTGCTTCTGAATTTAGACAAACGCGATGAAAATCGAGTTTGTCTACATTTTTTTTGCTTGTACAAATTTTGACGTTGATTTCCACTTCAGGCACTCGCTTTCCGCGGGCGGTCCGGGAGCCTTCTCGGCGCACTCGCGCCTGTGGGGTCTCCCTTAGACTCGCTATTCCCACAGGAGTCTCGCACACCTGCTCCAATCAACTATGTTTAAAAATTTGGATAGAACTCCTTTTGCCTACAGTCTTTTTTGTTTTAAAATAAATCTATTAAAACTTGAGGTGATGAGGATGCTTTCGAAACATCATTCTATTCAACGAGAACAACTTGAAATGATTACTTTTGATCAACTGGTGCCGCCGAACCATTTGGTTCGTAAAATGGAGGCTTCCATTGACTTCACTTTCATTTATGACTTGGTGAAAGATATGTATTCAGAGGTAGGACGCCGAAGTAATGATCCAGTTATTTTAGTTAAACTGACATTCATTCAATATACCTTCGCTATTCGTTCCATACGACGATTAAGTGTGTATTCGCGGATGCAAAAGAAAAGCAAGGTATGCGTTGGACTACTTTAAGGGGACTTAAAAAATTGTCGATGCAAGCGATGCTTACTTTAACTGCCATTAATTTAAAGAAGATGGCCATGTGGACATGGCAAGGTCCTAAAATAGCATAACCTAGTGGCTCGAAGAGCCCAAATCTCTTAATCTTTGGTCAAAATTTCAAAGGGAATTTTAAAAGGGGTTCGAAATTTTTTTATTCTGAACCCCTTTTGTCTACAAACTGAAGCAGACTCCAAATGAGTCTGCTTTTTTCATCATTAGCTGAATAAGTGTTCATATGGACCCATATTCACCTTTCTTTCAGCTAATTTTTTTTGCAAAAATTTATGGTCCCGCTTTGGTGTGGCAATGATATAGCCGCGTATCACTAAATCTTCCGTTATATCGCCCGCTTTTTCCTTTAGCGCCAACTCCCCGATTTTTCCCGCAATCTTATGACGTGCAACATCACGAAAAAGTTCTGGCACAGGACTCACTAAATCTTCCAGTAATTCCTTTTGCTGCTTTGACCATAAGTGCTTTGTTTGATCCAAATAGTATTCTTCCCAATCCATATCGGATTTCCCATCTTCTTTTGGAAATCTTTTCAGGAACTTTCGAAACATGAAAAAGCCACCTATGCTCATCAATATAATTAAAAGGGCTACCCAAAATAGAATGAACCATAAAAACCATCCGCTAAGCAAAGTACCACCTCATATGTATAGAATGATCGTCACTATTATTATAGACAGTAACCCATATCTTTACAAGACTGGCAATGCAATCATTCTTGACCGTTCACTTCCAGCAAGACGAGTGAAAAATCCCCTACCGCATTTTCTTCATATAGATTCGTGACCGAAGTTGCATAGTTAAAAATCTCTGCACGAAACTCCTCGTTTGACTGTGGAATCTTTAAATCAAAAACCATCTGATAAAGAAGTGTAGTAATATCATGATATTCACTATGTGTGACCTTGAAATTGAAACTGACTTTTCTGATTTCCTTACCTTCAGAATCCTTTACAGTTTCAGAAAGAAAATCCGTAACTTGCAGTGGAACATCATTTAAAATGACCTCGTCAACCATTATCAACATCTCCTTAATAAAGTGGTTAAAGACATGTTATCACTAGAAACATTCAGCGCCAATTATTCAACCTTGAAAAAATGAAAAAACGTGCACAGGAAACCTGAGCACGTTTTCTTCAAATCAATTTACTTTCCTTTTTTAACGATTATACGCCATTTAGCGTCATCGATTTGCTCGAACTCAGTGATTTCATGACCTTCTGTAGCAGCCCAACGCGGAATGCTCTCCGTTGCTTGTGTGCAATCGAAATTAATGATCAATTCCTCACCTTTTGCCATGTCCACGATCGCTTCTTTTGCTTCCACTAAAGGAAATGGACATACCATTCCAGTCGTTTCCAATACTTTTGCCATTTAATATTCCACTCCTTGATTAAAAAGTTTTTGACTTGTATCTTAAGCCGCTTTGGAAGCAGCGGCCGCCTTCTTTTGCTTACGGATAATCGTGAAATATGTTGCTACCCATGTACCCAGTAAGAAAAAGACAATCGCAATCCAACCTTGCCAAGCAAATAACGCCGAGTTCACCAGGCCATTTCCGATTGTGCATCCCCCGGCAACACTTGCACCAAATCCCATGGTTATACCGCCAATTGCATTATTACGTAACGTTTTCATATCAGGCAAACGCCAACGGAATTCCCCGCTCCCTTTGGCAGCGATGAAAGAACCTAGGAAAATTCCTACTACTAAAAACGTGCCCCAATCGATTAACGCATCATCTCCAGTGATAAGGAAAGTTAAAATGTTCGCGGAAGGCGCTGTAATTCCAAGTCCGAACATTCTCCCTGTCATTGCACTTAGCGGCCAAGCCATGATTGCAATAAGGCCGACCAATAATGCTGTCACAAAAGGATGCCAGCGTTTCTCGAATAAGATGTGGGCCAATCCCGTTTTTTTCGGTTTCATTTTAAAGATTGGAAGTTTCGGTTTTCTCAATTCACGAATCACCAATATGCCAACCAAGAGTGACACAATAATCACAAGCACCCAAGGCGAAACATTTAACGTTTCATGAATATACGTATCATTAGTACGATAAGATAACAGATTATCCCCTGCCACTTTCCATACACCATATTTCGTCATTGCTGCCCCTAGCATATATCCAAATAGGGCAACCCAACTTCCGATCATGCCCTCTCCGGCACGATACCATGTTCCAGTGGCGCAACCTCCTGCCAGAACCATACCAATACCAAAAATAAAGCCACCCACAATGGTTCCCAGCCATGGAAAACCATCATTTCCAAACTGAATGACCCCTGTATCATTCAATGCATAAACTCCAATACTTTGTATCGCTATAACAACAAATGTAGCCAAAAACATCCTTCCATCTTTAGCTAAAATTAAATCACGATATGCACCAACAACACAGAAACGGCCTCTTTGAAGCACAAATCCCAGCAGTAAACCACAAATAATCCCTAACACAATCATTTGTAACATGTACCGTTTCCTCCTTAAGTAAAATAATAATAATACTAATATAATATAATCCGGATGAAATTACTAGGTTTTTGGCATGATTTTTTTCTAATGAAGTACCCATGGAAATGAAAAACCCGAGTCATCATGAATAACGACTCAGGTTTTGTAGATTATTCCTTTGATTATCAAACCATACTGCCTCCGCCGAAACTGGCTGCTTTAACTTTCTTATATTGATAAAGCATGGCAATTCTCCACGGAACGATCATCGCAAAAGCAAGTAAGAAAAACATTCCGCTCAATACACCGATTTCAATCGTGCTTCCCAGCATCAGCTTTGCCACCAGTCGAATCACCATGAGACCAATCAATATGAATATGAACGCTTTAGAGCGCAGAATATAAATTTTTTCATCTCTTACTTCAAATTTAGATGTTTTGATCAATAAGATGGAAAATAACATCCCTGCAACAAGAGCCTCCAACAATTCGTATCGAGTGACCCTGAACATCGGGAAAATAAACATCAAGGCACCGGTACTCATAAACAGCGGCGGTAAAATGATTTTCTTTTCATTCACTGGTTTTTTCGTTTCCTTCATCCGTAATATGAAAACACCTATAGCCATCACAATCGCTATACCTGTTGATATATATATCATCTCTTAACCATCCCTTTTAACTAATAATAGGTAAGTACCATTAAAAATTATATAAGACTTCAATTTATAAACAAAGTATATATTACCTATTTAAGATAAACAAGGAGGTGTTTATTAATTAAGCTCGCTTTTGATGATGCTTCCAATACCCGCCCTCGATTAAAGGCTTGACGATAAAACCTTGCGCCCCGGCTTCTATAGCCTTCGTCAACCATTTTTGCATTATGACCTTTGCGGCCTGAAATTCCTTCTTAATATCTTAGATCAGGATTTAATTTCTATATAATATTCAATGCTTACCGCCCAATCCCGCCTTCATCAACCACTTAGTGACTGACCTTAGACCCAAAATCAACGAAATGGACACCATAAGAACTAATAGCAGGCCTCAACTAGAATAATATTGAAAAAATAACTTATTATGGACTAAAAACCTGTAAAGCCACCGAATAGTCTAGACAGGACTGCAATTATTTTGGTCATCCAATCAAAAAATAAAACCACACCCATTATAATCATTAAATATCCGCCAATCTTCATGATGTATTGGCTGTACTTTTTGATCCATTTCAACTTTCCGACAAAGAAGGATAATATGAAGAACGGGATGGCAAATCCTAAAATATAGGCTGTCATATAGCTCATGGCAGCACTTGGATTCGTTGCACCCAGTGAAATGACAGCACCTAAAAGCGGACCTGCACAAGGGGTCCATCCAGCGGCGAAGGCCAGTCCGATAAGAATGGAACCTATATATCCGCTAGGTCGATTCTTGAATTCAAAACGACTGTCTTTCATCAAAGATTTCGGCTGAAAGATTCCTACAATGAATAAACCAAAAATGATAATCAGGATGGCACCAATCTGACGAATTAATTCTTTGTAATCCGAGAAAAAAGAACCTAAGTATGAAGTGCTAAAACCAATTGCAATAAAAACCAGGGAAAACCCAAGAAGGAAGAATAAAGTATGCAGCATGCTTCTTCTTTGAAGCATGGCGTTCTCGGATTTGATTTCACCTACACTCATACCAGTGATATAAGATAAAAAGGCCGGATATAGCGGTAAGCAGCACGGCGAAATAAAACTCAGGAATCCCGCCCCAAAAGCTAAAAACATATTAATATCATTCAAATAAGCTCACTCCTATGTATGTCAACCTATAAACATTGTAACAAATAAGATAAAAAAATACATTTATGGAACTGTGAATATTTCATGACAACCAATAGCTTATAACTGGATGGGCGACGGGCTAAGTTAACTTATTTGAATTCATTAGTCCAAGCCGATATAATTGTTATATTCATACAGATTTTACAACGAACACATAAATTAAGGGTACCTTGAAATAAATGTTGGGGCCAGAAAGGAAATATAATGGCTAAAAAGAATGAATTTCTCGAACAGATTGAAATAAAGAGAAATGAACTTATCAAAATTGTCGCTAAAGATGGTTTAAACTCGCATGTTGCCGTTGAATATAGCCAGCAACTTGATCAGTTACTAAATAAATATAATGAACTTTTTTATAAAACCGGTACAAATTTTTAATCCGGTACATCTCCCATTGATAACCACATAAGTTATTATATGATTTATTTTGCTGTCAATCTCCCCTTTTTCATTCTTTCACAATTTGAATACATAGGCATGACATTTGCTATATTAAAAAACAGGCAAGCACTATGTGCGCTGCCTGTTTTCCTGTTTTTCCATTTAAAATAATGCATATGAATCATTTTGCAATATCAACATCGGGATGTCGGAGCATAGTTTGTCACAACTATAACAGCAGAAGATCCAGCTAAGATGGAAGAACCGTCCGGACCACTTCCTACCCCAGTGTGACACCCGGTTGTGTACGTTATTTAATCCTCGTTGCAGCACCCTACCCACCACATATGAAGTATTTTCGATTATCTAAACACCTTAAGTAATGGCGGCCGGTTCTTAAACAATTCCTTAACTTTACTTCCAAGTCGGCGGCCACAATTGATTTCCATATATATTGATCACGAGTAAATCAGCTAAACTGACGAGTAAATAGAGCGAATTCACGAGTAAACGCAATATTTACGAGGGAAACAGCTAAATTCATTAGTACTGTGACAAAACTCACGAGTAACAGTGTGAAATCATGTGTAAGATGTATGTAGCAGGAGGGCATTCGTTTAAAGACCATAATTGCAAAACTATCAATGGACTATGGAGCTATTCGTTTAATAGATATCCCTTACAAATAAAAGGAGTGGTTTTTTCTACCTAAATGTATTTATTTTTAAATTCAACCTGGAAACCTCACCTATCCTCGTTCCTTTTTCTAAAGCAATCATTATAAATTTAAATGATAAAAATTGTGTTTGACAAATCGATCAAAAAATATTATCTTTAATTAAAGATAAATTAACTCGAGATAATATCACTGTGTTTTTTTAAACATAAATCTCGAATTAAAGATATCTAAATTCGAAATAAATTCCAGGAGGAATCATAAATGATTGGTATTGGTTTATTAGTTATACGTATAGTAATAGGGTTATCGTTTGTTGGACATGGAGCTCAAAAATTATTTGGGTGGTTTGGCGGTCATGGCTTGAAAGGTACAGGAGGCTGGTTTGATTCAATTGGGATGAAGCCAGGAATTACCATGGCCCTATTTGCCGGTCTATCTGAACTTATTGGCGGAGCGTTATTTGCTTTAGGTCTCCTTACACCCTTTGCAGGTATATTAATTGCACTTACAATGCTCGTTGCGATCGTTAAAGTCCATGGAGCAAATGGCTACTGGGCAACTCAAAACGGTTATGAATATAATCTTGCCATTCTTGCAGTGGCGATTGGCGTTGCGCTAACCGGAGCTGGACCTTACTCTCTTGATTCCTTTCTATTTTAAGGAAGCTTGGGTTTTATAATCCCTATATTATGAAAAACACGGAGTTGGCATTAACCACTCCGTGTTTTTACTTTTTCCTTAGAAAGAACCAGAGCATATTTTCTCCAGATTCTAATCTTTGGTACGAATGCATTAGGATCAGACTTCCAACAAGTGATTTTCCATTTAAGATTCCCCTTAAAATCAAGTACATTTACTATTGTCCCTAGGTACTAGTCTAAAAGTTCATATCAATTATTATCAGAGTCTTCTCATACAGTTTCTTGTCTTCTATCCATTATTGAAATTTATCCAGATTGGAAAAATGAAGATCTACCGGATATTTTACAACATTCCCGCATAGGGAAACCCCTCTTCAATGAAAATAGGCCTGAAGGCTATACAAATTCCTTCAATAAACGAAAGTAGATTGTTAGGCTGTCGCTGGACCTAACAAATTAATAGTGTTTCATTTTCAAAATAACCCATTTTATTTTAGAAATTTATTATAATTCTCTTTTGTTTATTGTTAAGAGGAAGGTTATTCCAAACCTTTCAAACAATTAACGGAGGAGAAACCATTGAAAAAAATTGTTGCAAAAGTCTTATTATGCAGTTTGGCACTCACCCTCTTTGTCTCAATGTTGCCTACGAAGCAGCCAAAAGCAGAAGTAAACAAGTCTATGATTGATTTAGCTGTCTTTGAAGATTCACTAAGGAAACCTGTGTCTGCACCAAAACCCGCACCTAATATTATTGAACGTAGAACTATTAATACAAAATACGAACGCATGGAATCGCCTTTTGTTGAAGCAATCCCTTACGATGATGGCACCGGTACAGGTTATCTAGATGTATCGTGGGAGCCTGTAGCAAATGCTCAAAAATATCAAAAACAGTTGCTGTTGGTATTAATGTGGCTTTGGACATGGCAGTGTTTGGAGTAGCTGCTGGTTCTGTGAAAGCATTTATTGTTAAGAAAGGGAAGAAAGAAGCAGCAAGAGTTTTTACTAAAACAGTTAAAAGTCGATTAATTGCATGGGGAGCACCTGCTCTTGCTGTTAGTGCTGTTTATGCAATAAACTATGCTATTGTATATTTTGATATTGGAGCTAGGGTAGCTATATACCTTGACGGAATCGATTATAAACCTAGAAATGGAAGGATAAACTTTTAATTGTTTAAAATTAAATTTTATCATTTAGAAATAATAAACTTCGTTTTACTTGGATTAGTATACTTTTTTATTAGATTCTATGTAGTGTTTTCCGGATGGCAATATACATTATTTTTTTTAATATACTTCTACTTTGGTTACCATTTTGTATTTAATCTGCCCTCTAAAATACGAGAGAAAAAGACAAAAAAATAAACTTACAGATAAAGCCCTCGTCGTATAGATGAACTGTGCCCCTATTTACGGGCAATAAAAAAAGTGCCTAAGCAGCTAATAAGTGGTCCCGGTATTGTACCAGGGCCTTTTCTTTAGCCCTATTGATAACGATGATTATTATATTCTTCTATAACTCGAATTGGGTGCTCTTTTTTATATTGCCTTTAGAAATAAACAGTTGGAAAAAACACTCAATTATTCTTTCTTTTCAAGGATTCAATCTAAAAATAACTATATAGATTCTTTACTCTTTTCAATGACTCTTCTATAAACATAAATAACCCTGGATAAGGAACATTTTTATATGAGTTCCTTATCCGGGGTTATATGAAAACCATTATGCATTTTTTATTTCACTAATATAAGAACGTTTATTTATTCAATCCCCGGAAACCATCCTGAAGAGTGGATGATCGCTTGCCATAATGGGTCTGGAATATCAAGTTGCTGCTGATTTTCTTTGTTTATTTTGGTCACGATTTCAGCTTCCCTGCCTTGTTCCACTTTTTGTACCCATTCCGGATCAATTATTATTTCACGCCCTAATGCGATTAACGGAACCCCCGACTGCAATGCTTTGATCGCATCATCTGCTGTATAGATGGAACCCACACCAATTAATGGAACTTGATCTCCGATACGTTCTTTAATGATCTCTATCCGAGGTCGGTCAACGTCGGTTCCCCGTCTTGCTTTCGACCAGAAATCCATTAATGAAACATGAAGATAATCCAGATCCTTTGTTACAAGCCCATCAATTAATGCAAGTGTATCATCCATGGTGATTCCTGGTGTTTCCGGTTCTTCCGGTGAAAAACGGTAACCTACGATGAACGGATCCTTCGCATGTTTGGCAACCGCCTTTTTCACTTCATCCACAACCGCTAATGGAAAAGTCAGGCGCTTTTCAAGAGAACCGCCCCACTTGTCTTCACGACGGTTCGAATGCGGCGAAAAGAATTGCTGTAGCAAGTAACCATTTGCACCGTGAATCTCGACACCGTCAAATCCCGCTTCAATGGCACGTCTGGTGGTTTCACCAAAGTCGAGAATGATCGATTCTATTTCCATTTCAGAAAGTGGACGTGGAACTGCTTTCCCTTCACCTTCCGATGGGATATTGCTTGCACTGACAACATCACCATTTACCAATTCGGGTGGAACCTCTCGGCCGCCATGAAAAATCTGGAGAATTGCCTTTGCCCCTTTCGCTTTAATCGCTGATGCCAAACGACTTAGACTAGGTATCAATTCATCCTGATCTCCGCCAAATTCCCCGTGGAAACCTTTGCCATTAGCCGTCACGTAAGTACATGCCGTTATAACCATACCGACCCCGCTTGACCGACGTTCATAATAGTTAACTTCCGCGTCGGTTACAGTCCCGTCAGGATTAGAAGAGAAATTTGTCATAGGTGCCATCACCAATCGATTTTTCACTTCTAATTTCTTTCCTAAATTGAACGATTCAAATAATGGTGTATATTTAGAATTCATTTAGTAATCCTCCATTTAGTTACCCACCATGTTGGTTGGTATAAGTCCTTAATTCACAATATCATCCGCGTATTATGATTATAATCATGCATATTTTGCGATTAATGCCGAAATGGCTTCTTTTGGCTGGAAGCCAATAGCTTGATCTACCTTTTCTCCATCTTTGAATAGAATAAGGGCTGGAATTCCCATCACTCCATATTCGCTCGTCGTATCTGAATTTTCATCCACATTAAGTTTAACGATCTTAACCTGATTACCCATTTCCTCATCGATTTCATTAAGAACTGGGGCAATCATTTTACACGGACCGCACCATGGTGCCCAAAAATCAACCAATACTAAGCCTTCCTTGATTTCACTAGCAAAATTATCATCTGTAACATGTTCTATTGTCATGATCATTTCCTCCTTGTATTATCCGAAATATTTATGATCTTTACTCACATCTATTTAAAATCAAGTTTTGCGATTCTATTTCCCGGGATTTGAACCTCTGATTTCCGGGCAGTTATTTTCGGGTGGATTTTGATGGATTCCAATTTACCGGATAACTCCATAAACCATGTTTCATCTTTAGAAAGTAAAGCCAAATCAATTAAGGCCAAAAGATGAGCTTCGTTACTTATTTCTAGATCCGGCAGTTTTTCAGTCCATTTACTCGGAATCCAAATCGATTTCCCAACCGCTTTTTCATTGTCACTTTCAACTACATTCACTTTAATGATTTCTCGATTATCGCTTACGGTTTCAACGAAACCATGGATTAGTTCCCCATCTCTTGATTTTCCCTGTACCCAATCCCCATTTTTGAACAGATTATTTTCAACCATTTCCTTAGCACCCCTTTTATGTTCATTTATTATTGAAACTATAGTTATTAACTGTATTAATAAAATATACATTTTGTGCAAAGAAAAAACTAAATCAATATCACGGACATTGTTTAATTTTTTCCAAAAATGTGCTGAGAGTTATATCTTCTAAATATTTTTCGAAATATAATTCAGCTTCATCAAATATTTGATCCATGACTACCTGGGTATTTGAAGATATGACACATTTTTTCTCCGGATCACCTGTACACCACTTTGGTTTCAGGGTTCCATGTGAGACCGCTATATAAATATCCGCCAAACTTACCTCTTCAGGGTTACAGTCTAGAATATAGCCTCCGCCCACACCTTCTTTAGTCTTAACAAATCCCTTTTTTCTTAAGCTGCTCATCATTTTCCGAATCCTAGCCGAGTTTGTACAAACGTTTTCTGCAATGGACTCACTGCTTGCCATATGATCTGGTAGATAAGCTAAATAGACCAAACTATGCACAGCTATTGTAAAATCACTATTCACTTTGCGTATCCTCCTCAAGGGGATTACTGTAATATTAATATTTACAGTTAGAAAAGTCAACTCAAAAACCTCAACAGCTTCCTCCACTATAGTTGAGCGATTTAGTATTGCAGTGAAATCCCCACTTTACGCTTTTATTATTGCCCATGTTAAAGATCCTTAAAGTAAGACTCGGTGATATTATTTAAACCTTAATTATAGATACACTAAATTGACAACAAATCCATTCTTTCTTCATGAATGGTTTTTCTATTTACAAACATTCAAATAAAAAACACCCGATTACTCGGATAATTACTTTAATCAATTTTATATTCACTAACTCATTATTGTATAGTGCTTAAATAAAAAGATTAATAGAAAAGATTTATTATTTTTTACATTTAGATTTCAATTTGAATTTTGATTCCCATTTGTTGTCTTTAAATTTACATTTGTGTTCAAATTTAAGTTCACATATGGGAAAACACACCTTACATTTTTTTACAAGGTCTTTTATCATTCTAACCACCCTCCTTAATACTGTATATGCATCTTTTGATAGAAAGTGTGGACAAGTATAATTTTTTGGCGTTTTAACTTTCCAAATAAAAAAGCCCTCACATAGATTGAGGACTTACCTTACCCTTCCAAAACAAAAACCACCTTTTCTGAAACATTCATTCAGAAAAAAGTGGCTTAAGAAACAAAAATGAAAGATAAACCAAAATTTTATATAAAATCGGTGGAAGGATTCAGACTAAATCCATTTCGATATTATATAAAATTTTGCATCCAATCTTCCAAGAACATTGATATATCAAGGTTTCATGCTATCTTATTTTGTTTGTTGTTTATTCATGGCGCTCATCATTTGATTAATTTTCTTTTGGGATGGTTTCATACCCATTTGCATCATCATCATTTTCAACATTTGTTCGTTAATTGGCGGATTTTTCTTTAAGTAATCCATCATGTATTTACGAGCGATGAAAAATCCCAGCACTACTCCAGCAATCAATGCCAGTACGCCAACTAGAATGTAAACCCACATACTATTTCCTCCTTCATGTTGTCTAACATCAGTGTACTAGACCAAAGGTTATTATACAATACCCGCTACCGAAAAGTCCCCCATTTAGACAAATTTTCTTTCTTTTATCGGTTTTAACCAACCGTATTTTTCATGTTCAAAATCAATGGCCAGAAAACTCGCTTCATATTTTCGAATACTTTCAAAGAAAGCCGTCTCCGCTTCATAGTCTCCTTCAGCTTCAAGAGTAATGGAATCATTCTGAATGATTAAAACGGCTTTACTTGATCCGTTTGTTTTTTCTAAATAGTATTTTCCATTTTGAGTCCAATAATTCATCTTTTTTTGCAAACGTTGTTCAATAGCAAACTGCAACTGGATAATCGGGACTTTTTTGGTGACATATTCGATTTGTTTTTGCAAAATACTCTTCAGTCTGCCCCTTGCTTGAATATATTCCAAAAACAAATTGAAAAATAGCTTTTCTCTTCCATAATAATGATGGGCAAATTCATCTTCGATTAAATAAATTTGATAGGTTCTCATCAGCCAATGCCTCCTAGCTTTCCTATTTTGGTCACGAAAACATCTAACTACCAGCAACCTGTCCACTATTTTCCACTATTGATGACTTTCCCCTTTAACTGACACATTTAAACGAAATTTATTTATTCTCATTATATATTGACAAACTAAAAAGATATGTTGTTTGCTGGAGAAATTTTCTTCTTTTTTTGTCGAATGGAAGATTTCCTTTAGTATAGAAGCACATTCAATATGTATAATAGGATTTTTTGATAAAAAAACTGACACCAATCTAGTTGGTGTCAGTTCCGCATTACTGTTATTTAAGCATTTCTTTCACACGGGCAACTACATTTTCTACAGTGAAACCGAATTCCTCCATGATTTTACCGCCTGGTGCAGAAGCTCCAAAATGATTGATGGCCAATATTTCACCCTCATCACCTGCATAACGATCCCAGCCAAACGGTGAAGCCACTTCGATAGCTAAACGTTTTTTCACTGCCGGATTGATTACGCTTTGTTTATATTCTTTTGATTGAGTTTCAAATCGATCCCATGATGGCATGCTGATTACCGCAACATCAATTCCTTCGTTCGCTAAAGCATTCTGTGCTTCCACAGCCAAGTTCACTTCGGAACCAGTCGCAAGAAGTAATGCATCGGCTACTTCTTTCTTAGAAGCAGAGATGATGTAAGCACCTTTTGAAACACCTTCATACGCAGTTTCGGAAGTGCCCTTTATTGTTGGCAATCCTTGACGAGTCAGAACAAGAGCAGTTGGTTTATTTGTAGACTCCATAGCCACTTTCCAGGCTGCTGCCGTTTCATTGCCATCAGCTGGACGGATTACCCCTAGGTTAGGCATAGCGCGCAATGATGCTAATTGTTCGATTGGCTCATGAGTCGGTCCGTCTTCCCCTACAGCAATGCTGTCATGAGTGAATACATAGTTTACAGGCAGTCCCATTAGTGCTGCCATTCTTATGGCAGGACGTAGATAATCAGAGAATACGAAGAATGTTCCTCCGTATACTTTTAAGCCACCATGAAGTGCCATTCCATTTAAAGCCGCACCCATAGCGAATTCACGTACACCGAACCATATATTACGGCCGCTGTAATTACCAGGTAATAGATCTGTCTCACCTTTGATGGCAGTATTATTAGATCCGGCTAAATCCGCAGAACCCCCAATGAAGCTAGGGACCTTTTTGGCGATCGCATTCAGTACTTCCCCACTTGAAGCACGGGAAGCTAATGTTTTACCTTCTTCATAGACTGGAATTTCCTGATCCCAATCAGCAGGCAGTTCACCTTTGATGGCAAGCTCCAATTGCTGTGCTAACTCAGGATGTGCTTCTTTGTAATTTTTGAACAATTCATTCCAAGCTTCTTCTTTTTGAGCACCTGCATCAACAACAGCTTCATTGAAATGTGAATACACTTCTTCAGGTACATGGAAGTCCTCTTCGAATGTCCATTTATATGCTTCTTTTGTCAATTTAAGCTCATCTGCACCAAGCGGAGCGCCGTGAACGGCAGATTTACCTGAACGGTTTGGTGAACCGTAACCAATAACCGTTTTCACTTCGATTAATGTTGGGCGTGCATCGTCGGTTTTCGCTTCTTCAATCGCTTTAGCAATTTCCTGAAGATCATTGCCATCCTCAACGCGGATATATTGCCATCCATAAGATTTGAACCGGTCTGCTACGCTTTCACTAAATGATTGACTTAAGTCGCCGTCAAGGGAAATATCATTAGAATCATATAAAACAACAAGTCTTCCCAGTTGTAGATGTCCAGCTAATGAAGCGGCTTCTGCAGAAACACCTTCCATTAAATCTCCATCTCCACAAATGCTATATGTATAATGATCGACCACATTATAAGAATCGCGGTTATAGCTTTCAGCCAAGTGACGTTCAGCCATTGCCATTCCGACTGCCATTGCAATACCTTGTCCAAGCGGCCCGGTAGTTGCATCTACACCAGCCGTATGTCCGAATTCAGGATGTCCTGGAGTTTTACTGCCCCATTGACGGAAGCTTTTCAAATCATCGATAGATAAGCCATAGCCCGATAAATGAAGAAGGCTGTATAACAGCATAGAACCATGTCCAGCTGAAAGAACAAAGCGATCTCTATTAAACCAATCTGGATTTTTCGGGTTATGGTTCATATATTCGGTCCATAGTTTATACGCCATTGGCGCTGCCCCCATTGGCATACCTGGATGGCCGGAATTAGCCTTTTCAATTGCATCAATTGATAATGTACGAATCGTATTGATAGAAAGTGCATCTAATTTATCTAACATATTGTAAAAACATCCCTTCCTGTAATGTACCTCTTTATATTATAGTGACAAGCATAATATCACAACTAAAATCACTATTTACTGCCTCAATATTAAAATTTTCTAGAAATAAGAGAAGCCCCTATTTAGATTAAACTAAATAGGAGAATACATACATGAATGCACTCTCTTTTTACTCCAAAATGCCAAAGAATCCTCAAATGGAATGTTCCATCAGAGGAATCCAAGCATTAATGTAAATTTCGTTTTTCTTTTATATTTTTTATCTTTTGAGGAGTGACGTCATTACCCTCTGGATCCACGACTTTCACATGCTCCAACGTGTCGGACATGGATTTTCTGAATGTTTCCAAATATTCACTTCTCAATTGGGTTTGCTCTTTCGCTTCAACTTCCGTCAAGCCTTCAGCCTTTGCCTTTTTAGAAAGTACATTTATACGGGCTATTTTTTCTTTTGATAACATAATTTCGCTCCTTCATAATCTGCGGATATTGTCATGGTATTAAAAAAAAAGCGAAATTACAAGTTCTATGATTTACTTTCCTTTGTATTCATTTGATGTTCGAGAAAACGCCTGTTCACAGTAGCCTTAGATACATTGTATCCAAAGCCCCTTAATGTGGCTGCGATTTCTGAGAATGTCAACCCATTGGCACGCAGTTTAATAATTTCTTCAATAGGAATCTCCATACGGTCCCTTCCAGTGGAATTCCTTTGGTTGTGAAGATTTTTTTGAGGACGGTACCCTTTTTCAACGGCTCTCATCATTCCGCGCTTTATTTTAAGATTATGTAGTTTCCTTTGATATTCTTCTACAATGCCCACTATCTGGATGACCATGGCATCCGAATCCGATAACTCCAGCTCCCCATCGTGTGAGAGCGTATAAATTTTCACATCTTCTTTAAGGATGACATGGAAAAGGGCTATTTTGGCATTCCCTCTTCCCAGTCTTGTTTCGTCCTGGATTAAAAGGACTTCAGCTTCTTTGGTTTTAAATAGTTCGAGCATGTCAAAAATGCCATCCCGATTCAACTCATAACCACTTGCCTGTTCTTTTATAATGGAGACAACTTCCACATCCATCTTTTCAGCCAATTTGACTAATTCATCTTCCTGCCTTGCCAATGATGTTTCCTGTGACTCTTTTTCGGTGCTGACCCTACAATAGATTACCGCCTTCATAATACCCTACCTTTACTACTTACTGCTCACTGGCCAAATTCTGGACAAGTTCTTCCCCTTTAACCGGTATGACAATGATTTGTCCAGGTTTTATCGAATCCGCACTGACTCCATTATTCTCTTCTATCCAACCAATGAATTCTTTTTTTGTCAAATTTGTTTCTTCATATTCTTCGGCAATTCCCCATAGGGTGTCACCTTCGCTTACTTCTATAGAAAGGAAATCCTTTTTTTGATCATTGTTCAATGTACAAGAGAATAAAATTGAAAAGATGAATACTGATCCCGCTAATAGAATCGTATAAATATAATTTTTGTATAATTTTTTCATAATAATCCCTCCAAAGCGAATGTTCGTTCGTATGTTATGATCAAATTATAATACGAACGTTTGTTTCAGTCAACAACAAAATTCGAACTTATGTTTGTATAGAGATGGGGGCCATGCTATAATGTAGCAAAGAACATTGGGGAAGAGGTGCACAAATGACAAAACTATCAAAACGGCAGCAAGATATTCTTGATTTCATTAAAGAAGAGGTTCGCCAAAAAGGGTATCCGCCTTCCGTACGGGAGATTGGCGAAGCAGTGGGACTTGCATCAAGTTCAACAGTACACGGACATTTATCCCGCCTGGAAAGTAAAGGCCTTATTAGACGTGACCCAACCAAGCCAAGGGCCATTGAAATAATGAATTTGGAGGAAGCGAACAATATTCCCAAAGCCAATGTCGTGAACGTGCCGTTACTTGGAAAAGTAACAGCGGGCATGCCGATAACAGCTATTGAGAACATTGAAGAATACTTTCCGCTTCCCGAAAGCATGGTTCCACATGATGACCATGTATTCATGCTGGAAATCATGGGTGAAAGTATGATTGAAGCAGGAATTCATGATGGAGATTATGTCATCGTGAAACAACAAAGCAGTGCCAATAATGGAGATATCGTCGTGGCGATGACGGAAGATGATGAAGCCACTGTAAAACGATTCTTTAAGGAACCGGATTACATAAGGCTTCAGCCTGAGAACTCAAATATGGAACCAATTATTTTACGAGATGTTTCGATACTTGGAAAAGTAATAGGCTTATATAGACAAATACACTAAAAGCGCTTCCCGCGCTTTTTTTGTTTGTTTAATTTATGTCCAGAATTCTCTCAATATGCATTTGGAAGAGTAGATATTGAAATATTTTTTAATAGAATCTAGTTTCATGGGAAATTAAACATCCTTTATAACGGATGAAAGTTAGACCATCGCCTTTCTGGTAATATGTACTTTGGAAGAAAGCTCATTGAAATAAAAAAAAGAGGGTTTAAAATCCCCCCTTTACAATTAATTTCACTTTTAACCTTTGGTTCACTTTAATAAGGTTAGATCGACCAAGTCATTCCACCAATATGTCCTGTTTAATTTTCTGGCCATAAGGAGCAATTTGCTTAATGAATGTTTCCTTGCTCATTAGATCTTTCATTACCAAGCATAAATCTTTATTTCCAGGGAACTCACTCCTAAATATATCCACCTAACACCCGTTGAATTAATACTTTTATATAGGAGTACGGCTGTTTACATTGGCGGAATTACCATCTCCCTAGTTACCCGTACCATTTCGCACCTACCTCATATTTCATCAAAAAAATGCCTCCTCAACTAAGAGAAGGCATTTCGCTATTTCTCAATATAGACCGAACGAATCAGCGTCCGGGTTCTTTCGGTACCATCCACATTTTTTTCCTTAACATCTATTGTTACATTATAAACACCTGACTTAGGTACTTCTGGAAGGGTGCCAGTAAAATTTTCAGTATCCATTGCCTTAATTGAGTTTTTTTCACTAATTTCATTACCGGTTTCATCTATCAGATGAACCAAAAATGTTGTACTGATTGGTCTTTTTTTATCATTCATTGGATTCTTTATTAAAAATTTTGCATCTTTTTGCTTAACTTTACCGGCCATACTTAATGTAATGGGATTCTTTTCGTTAAATTGGGCTGTGAACAGGAAGGCGTCTTTTGGCGATTTAGTCTTCATTCGTACTTTCCAGTCACCAATTTCAAGGTTATTTCTGTAGAATGATTGGATGGTTGCACCATTAAAAAAGGAAGTTTCATTTTTGGCTGAATGGACCTTTAAGGAAGGTGAATACTTTTTATTGGATGGAGAAATCAATTCAACCTCGACATCATTTGAGGCTGTATATATGCTTATATTACCTGGGGCCGCTTCATTTACATGGAAGCTTTGTTCGACCCAGACATTTTGTTTCAGGACATCACCCAGAACGGTTTGAGCGAGTGCGGTTGTAATGACATCATCTTCAACTCGTTCTTTATAATTGACATGATATGCAGGAATCCCAGTGGTGGATGTGCTTTTTAAATAGGGTTCAATTCTTGAAAATACAGCTGAGCCAACTCGAATATTGTCGTGATCAAAGTTGGGATCCGTAAATAAATGTGTTGCATAGGGTATTTTTGTACTCCATACATTCACCAGTCCATCATTTTCCCCATATGATGATAAATATTGTCCCCCCATTGATAAGGCTGATAGTACCGGGCCTCTGTTCATACCTGCCACAGTGAAATACAAGTTTTTACGAGAGTTAACATGGTTATCCGTGACAGAACGAAATTCAGCCATTTTACCAACTTGTAAAGAATAAGTTCCCTCATCTTTTTGACCTAATAAGGAACCAAGCCAGCCCGCATACCAGCTATAAGCCAAATCAGCTAGGTGAGAACCATGATGTGGGGAAGCTAAAGTGATCACCCTTCCAACATATTGGTGTGCTCCATAGTGGACTAGAGCCGCTTGGGTGTCTGGGCCCCCTTTGCTGTGAGCTATAATATTTACTTTTTCGCCCCCGAAATGGTTACTGATTTCTGAAAGCATTTGAGCTAATAGCCTTCCATTGGCATATTGGCTCACTGATCCATTTCCAGCTGAATCATGAAGCTGAACAAAAACCGTTTGGTAGCCTGCTTCATACGCTTTGGTATACATATCATTGACGCCATGATATTCCGTTTCACCATACCAGCTGGTTGAACTGCCGTTTTTCCCTTGTACAAACACGATTGGTGGTTTGTTTGTATCAAGATTGGGAGGAATACCTCCAAGAAACCAATCCCCTGGACTGAAAGTTTCGGAGGGCGGTTTCAATTTTCCTGCTGAGGAAATGTCTGGCTTTGCCATAATTAATAGAGTTAGAATGAGGACAAGAAAAACGACATAATTGATTACATTCCTTTTCAAGGGTTATCTCCTCCAATATCATCTGGAATTTTTTTGAACTCATCCAATTATCAATGCCCTCCTTCCATAGCCTTCTTTAGCCTTCATTAATATATAATTGTACTTTTGCATACCATTACCTGCTATCTTCATAAAGATGGGAGAAAAAAACTAGAAGAAGTTTTATTGATAATGGAGAAAAAGTATGAAGATTTGCCTTCCATTCATTTAGGTATGGGGTCTTTTTCATTTTATGAAGACGTGCTTTGAGAGGAAAACATGCTGCCAATTCACGAAAATAGAGTACAAGCCCTTATCCTGCAAAGGATAAGGGCTTGTTCATCCAGATTAACTTTTCCTTCGAATTTGCCATTGTCCATTTGCTCCTATTCATGGTGTTTAGAAGTCCGCCCTATACATTAAGTAAATAATTTTCTTTCACAGCAATTGGCTGACATTTTTGGAATCACTGTATCAATCGTATATTTTCACAAGAAGTTTGGATTTGTACACCTTTTACTACATACAGGTATTTTACAAATGTTCTAATGTCAGCAGCTCCTATGCAACTTCAAAAGAATTAATTTCCCTTTCCTCTTTGTTCCCCTTCTTTCCATCGTTACTTGAATCTTGTCCTATGGAAGTCAGGATTTTATGGATTCAAATGGCCAATCTGTTGAGGAAATGCTTGGTACAATTGAACTTTCAACTACATTTGAAGTGTAGGTCAGGGTCAAAAAAAATGATATCGTCAATCGAGAACCCTACACATTCAGCAAATAAATAAGCCTTATCGATTCGCAAAGGAATCTTATATTGCTCATAGTCAATGTAAGTCCTCTTGGCCATCTTCAGCACTTTAGCCATTTCATCTTGAGTTAATCCTTTATACTTCCTGGCTTGTTTAAGTGTGAACTTAACGCTTGTCATATCTTGTCACCACCTATCTAAAAAAATAATATCACACTTGAAGTATAGTTACCAACAATTTTTCGCAAAATTCACGCACTTTACGTTTACTCACTTTCACTCATAGTGTATATTCAAGTAAGAGGTGAAGAAATATGCACATTGGTGAACGGATTAAAATGTTAAGAAAAGAAAGAAAAATGACACAAGAAGATTTGGCAAATGTATTAAAAGTAGCTCCTACGGCAGTATCAGCTTGGGAATCCGGACGGAATAAACCTTTAATGGATAAATTGAGCATGATGTCCACTTGTTTTGAAATACCGCTATCCCACCTCATTGAAGGAGCGCCTATCGTTAGAAATAATCCTGGAATGGAATTCCTAAATGAAAAGAATGTAAGATTAATTGGTGTCTACGGAAATATCCCTGCTGGAGAGCCTAATTTCACCAACGAATATATAGAAGCCTATATGCCGACATTAAATTCGATGCTTAAATCGGATAAAGAATATTTTTTCCTTAGAGTGAATGGCAATAGCATGAATAAAGAATTCAGAGACGGATCATTGATTCTCGTTGAAAAAACAACCTACCTTGATAACGGGAAAATTGGAGTGGTCTTGATAAATGGACACGATGCTACGGTCAAAAAAGTGAGAATCAATGAAGAAAACATCATACTCACTCCCTGCAGCACGGATCCTTTTTATGAAGAAAAAACCTACAACATAAAAAATGATAGAGTCCGTATTTTAGGAAAAGTGGTTCAAGCCATTAAAATATACGATTAATATCCAACTCGAGGGTTTCATACGGAAAGAAAGTAAAATAAATGAATAATGAGCAGCCATACATAGATTCAATTCATACAGTTTTTATCAACTTAATTGCTGTTGCATTTTAGGTACAAGCCATCATGGTTTGTGCTTTTTAGTATTGTTCTTTTATTTGTCTTTACATAAAATCCTTTTAATTTGTGTCAGCCCATAAAAAAAAAGGCATACCTTACATTAATAAAGGAGTGGAATAATTCATGCGAAATTATCCATATGGAAGCCAAGATAACGTATTTATGCCAGGTCATTATGCGTGTACGAGCAACTTTCCGCAAACGATGAAAACTTTATCACCGACTTATACAATTCCCACAGAACCTGTTCTCTTTGACCATCTAATGATGAATTTAGGTAAAACGATCACTATCGTAACAATGAAGGAATCATTAAAGGGCAAACTTACCGGCGTCGCTATTGATCACCTGCAATTATCAATCGGCGATTTAAAATATCATATCCGTTATCCCCAGATTACTTATTTCATTGAGTGAATGTATTTGGAAACTTTAGTAGGGGCCATTTTTAGTATATTTTCCTTTCATGCAAAAGAATAAAATTGTTTATATCGGGTAATAAAATCATCATATTTTTATAATGCGGTTCACAACCCCCTATAAGAATCTTATAATTGAAGATAAGCATTTGCCTCTGTAGCTCTAGAAGGGAAGAGCGCCGGAAAACATTGTAGCCACCGGGTCGCAAGGTAAGGGTTTCAGAAGCACCGAAAAGCAATTACGCTGAGGCAGGTGGAATTCCTGCCGGTGAAAATCCGTAGGGAAGCGTGTTCTCCCCTAGCCTATGCTTACGAAAGGAGTGCGGGTTCGAATCCCGTCAGAGGCTTACTTCCTGAATAATGCGATTATATATACTCACAGAAAGTGACTCCAAATTGCACAAGTCCACTTTGGCCTTCTGTGTAAATTATTTTCCCCTTGCATTCCTCCCGCTTTTATCGAAGGACCGAATCAGGATGGCAGAATGTACAGTTTTTCATTACATGCATATTCCTGAATCAAAAAGGCCCCTCTCTTTTTGAGAAGGGCTTACTGCGTGGTGTGCTTCTGGAAATTATAAATAATTATTAATTATTAATTATTCATTTCACCCGCAATTTCTGGTTAACCGTAATGGTGTACTGACTGTCAAGACCGTTCCAATCTTTAATTTGCTGAACCGTACTGCCATAAGAATTGCTTAAGGAATATACTGTATCCCCACTAACGACAGTGTGGTATACAGCTGTACTTTTCTTAGTTAGATTGAAGCATTTAACTAAACCGTTTACATGTCCGCGAGCCAGTGATTCGATAAAGGATGACGTTTTCAACTTTGCTGCGTCATTTACATTATCGATAAATCCATTTTCAGTCAGGAGTGCAGGCATGTCCGTTTCACGGAGTACATATAAATCTCCTGTTTTTTGTCCTCTGTCCTGGATGTTGATAAGCTTCATGACCTCTGAATGAATATGATCTTGATACGTTTTCGTTATCTGGTTAGTGGACGTATAAATGTAATCCTCGTACCCAGTTCCGCCGCCGGCATTAATGTGGATGGAGAGAAAAAAGTCAGCTCCCCACGCGTTCGCTGCATTCGTACGATCGTTTAAGGAGGGGTAGGTATCTTGGGTCCTGCTCATTTTCACAGAAACGTTATTATATTCTATCAATAAGATGTCTTTGATTCGAGTTGCAATGGATAAAGTTAAATCCTTCTCTCTCAATCCATTCCCGACCGAGCCTGGATCCGTACCGCCATGGCCGGGATCAATAAATACTTTCACCATTTCTATCACCTCTATTAATCTTATGTTACGTATTAACAAATGCTTGTACACGTAACTATCGGATTAAAGAAATTCTGCCGTTCTCAAAAAAAATACACCCCCTAAAGGTGTAGTGGCATTATTTGATGATATTCGCCCAATGGACGGGAATTCTTTGAAAAAGACTTTTTCTATTTTTTTACTTTCGCATCAGGAATTTTTGGAGAATAAGCAATCTATAATCAAAGGAACAAGAAGATTGAGAAATATTAAGAAAAGTCAACATTAACACAAATTTATCGGTTTTTGGTTTGTTTTATTTATCGCTTCTGCGCACTCTTTAATTGAGTCAATCACTATAGTCGGTTCTGATAATTGCGGAAAATGTCCACTCTTTTCAGCGACACTGTGTTTGCTGTTTCTTGTCAATGAAAGTAATGCCATTAATCAAAACTATATTGGGTTTGCCGTTTCCACTAATATTATATTGTAGCGTCCCTTTCGCAGTTTCCACCTTATATTTTTCTATTTTCAATGTCAGCACCACACCTCACTTTGTTTAGATTAATTCACGTGTGTAACAAGCTATTGGTTTCATTTATATAATTGCTAAATGGATTCTTTGAATTTTTTACGAAAGCTATAGAAAATGATAATGTGAACTTTCATTCCTAAACATTGTACAGGATTTTAAAAGGAGAGATCGTATGATAAATGAATATGATAAGTTTGAACAATTAGTTAAAAAGTTGGATCAAGGAAACAAGCTAATTCGCGCATGGGAATTAATGGGCGGAATTTCTGCAAATGTGACAGGACTGGAAATATTACAATCGTCAGGGCGTATCGTAAAAATGATCGTTCGTCAGCATGGTGATAATGACTTGAAACGGAATCCAAATATTGCTTCATATGAACACAAGCTCTTAGGGATATTGAAAGCTGCCGGTTTGCCTGTACCAATGCCATATTACTTTGAGCAATCCTGCGAGATATTTTCCAAGCCATGCATACTTATCGAGTTTATTGAGGGTAAGTCAGAATTCACCCCCTCAAATCTTAATGATTATATCTTGCAATTGGCAATCAATCTAGCAAAAATCCATCGTGTTAATTGTGCAGATTTATCTTTATCATTCATGCCTAAACTGGAAAATACATATGTAGAGATGTTAAATAATAAAGATAGGGTAATCCTGGACGAAACATTAAATTTGAGCTTGATTAGAGATCTGCTGAAATCCTCCATGCCCCTACCCTCCATGAATAAGGAAGTGATCCTTCATGGTGATTATTGGCCAGGAAATATATTATGGAAAGAGGATAAACTAGTTTCCATAATTGATTGGGAAGACTCAGGTTTAGGGGACCCTTTGACTGACCTTGCCAATAGTCAACTCGAAATTTTATATCATTTTGGAATGCAAGCGATGAATGACTTCACCAATCAATATAAATTCATGATGCCGGAGGTGAATTTTACTAACCTACCCTTCTGGCAATTATTTGCCGCATTACGGTTATCTACATTTCCCGAATGGGGCTTGGAAAAAAGCAAGGAAAATAACTGGCGGAAAAGACACAAGTCATTTGTTCGTGAAGCGATTAACCGAATTCGGTAAATTAATGTTTATTCATTTTTTTTGAAAATGATTGAAGGATCTGATATGCCCGTAATTTTTGATAAAGGCATTTATACCAGTCCCTTTATCATTTATTTTCATAAACTAATAATGACTTTCAAAAAAATCCCAGGAGGTGTTTACATGTATAATAAGCTCTGGGGGCATCCGAAAGGYGGTCAATGTCCACAACAATATTGCCCACCTCACAGAATGCCCACTCAATATAATCCATCTCAAACCTCCCCGACCAAGCAATATGTTAAAACCAATGTCATTAACACTGTTATTCCGGTTTTTCACCCGACACATACAACAACCGTGAATAAACACTTCAACACCTATATACCGCATACCCGAAGTATCGTAAAAGAGTGTTATTCACAAAGTTTTGTTTGTGGAGTACCTCAACCCCCCAGTTATTCGAGGAGAATGTTAAGATATTAATTAAAAAAACCCCGAATCGGGGTTTTTATTAATTCCTTCAACCTCTTGAATTGAGTTACAAAGGATTTACAACTGTCTGAATGCAAACTCCCTATACTTTTTAAAATTTTGTTTCTTATAAAACTCTTTTGCTGCCATGTTTTCAAACCAATAATCCAGTTCAATTAAATCTATATCATTCTTTTTAGCAATATCATAGACCTCATTCATTAGTTTTTTACCGTAACCTTTATGGGTTTGACCTTCAACGATACTAAGCTGATGCACATATACTGATTTATACTCATTTTTAAAAGCACTTTCAGGATAGTTTTTAATTTCAATCCATGCGTAACCAATTGGCACTTCATGTTCTTTTAAAACTAGAAAAACAAAATTATCATTTTCAACCAAATTTTTAAAAGTTTCTTTCATTGCATTATAATTATATTCCTTAAAATACTTAGGATATAGTTTTGCATGCAGATTGTGAACATTTCGATTTAATTTTGCAATTACTTCATGATCCCTGGATTGACTTACATACATAATTATCCCCCCTGCCTATACTATATTACAATCAAGCAACGTCCATATTCCAAATGTACAACAATCCTAGCCACTATCTGATAAATTCATTCCAAAACATCAGTTCCACCAAACCTACTTTAGTTACTTCAAACGCTTCGCCACCACAAGCTGCTGGCAATGGATCACAGACAACTTGCCTAAATGAAGGAACATTAATCTTATAAAAGCAGATGGAGCTTCTGATGAAACGCTTACGGCTTATTCGAAAGCCAAACTTGTCTGCCGCTGGCTTTCTTAACGCAACCTATGAATTGTACTTATTATAAGGAATCCCATTTTCATAGGATAACGTCAGCCAAGTGAAAAAGGTATCGGAAACAGTTAATGAGCGAAAAAAATATTACGGAGAGAATCTTCTTAATGTCCTTGCATATGTAATAGTTGAATATGTGAGTTCAAGCACGATAAAACACGATCCTTCCTTCTTGAAAGCGGATAAGGGTCATGAGCTTTACAACTTAAAAGCGTGACCCTTTCCTTCCTGCACGGTTTGATTTTGTACATTCGAAATACGTGTTATGAAGGGTTGCTAGTACACTCTAAAAGTGGTTACCTATTTCGCACTAGAGAACATTGTTTAAACGCCAATATGGATGATATTGCGTTGATTTTTTTACAGTTGGGTATACCTTAAAACGGAGCCATATAATCATGCCCGATTAACCAAAAACTTTTGTTAAGCTTTGATTTAAGGGTCTTTAGTTGAATAAGTAGTAAAAAGGGGGCTTCATACAGAAGATCCCTTCAGATTGTGGACAAACTCGATGAAAATCGAGTTTGTCTATTTTTATGGCTTGTACAATTTGGACGTTGATTGGAACGTAGGGCACTCGCTTTCCGCGGGCGGTCGGGGAGCCTCCTCGGCTCTCGCCTGCGGGGTCTCCCCTAGACGCGCTTTTCCCGCAGGAGTCTCGAACACCCGCTCCAATCAACTTTGTCTTACCTTTTAGATAGAACACTTTTGCCTAGATTCATTTTTGTTTTAAAATAGAAGTATTAATGAGGATGCTTTCTATACATGATTCTATTCAGCGAGATCAACTTGAAATGATTACTTTAGATCAACTGGGGACACTGAAAAAAACACGTGAAGCGCAACTACTTCCGGGAAAACTTCAGCTTGATCCCTTTGCGTTTAGTAGTTGAGCTTCCTCTTAAAGGAGTATTTTACCCATAGTATATGAAATTTTAGCAGTTGGATCACATGAATATTATATATTCTATCGAGGTATATCTTAAAATAAACTATGTCTTTACAAAGGTTCTTCAAACTGTCGACAGGTTTTTCCATTCAATTGATGGACGGATGTATTTGGCTAGATGAAAGGTTCTACCTTTACCTTCGAAATCAAGTTGCCGGCCTTACACCAAGAATGAAGACCCTTTTTCCTATCACTATGAATATAATGGGTCCAGATTTTACAGGATCTCTTTTTCTTGGTGATTGACCGTTACCATATCTTCGACCTGAAGTAATAGGCATTTGCCGTTCCCCCGTTATTCGTTTCTTAGGCTTTGTTCCTCAGTATGTTCTCACTGGTGATATAAGATGACGATAGGAGGAATTATCGCTTGGCTCGATTAAGACAGGTCTCATTGGACCGCCAAAACTTAGCTTTACCTCGTTTTCTTTTATCGCTTTTAAGGCATCCAATAAAAAGCTTCCATCCAGTGATACACTTAACCCCGCCTCACCTCTGATTGACTTGATGCTTTGCGTTTCTTCTATTTTCCCTAATTCCGATGAATTAGAAGATATCCCTTAACTTACTTTTATCTAGGATTTCTATAAGTACATTGTTATTTCTCCATTCACTTGCAAAAAGGCAGGCCCTATCAATACCCTTTAATAGTGTTTTGGTATCCACGGTGATGATCGTTTTCAAATCTTTTGGCAGCAATTCTGATACATTCGGATAATTACCTTCAATCAGCCTTGAAAAAAGTGATATATGATTTGTTTGAAAGACGATATTGCTTTCTGTGATGAAAATATGTATGGTATCCGCTTCATTATTAAATAACTTGGTTAACTCATTAAGGCTTTTACTTGGAATGATGAAAGACCCAGTCACCTTCGATTCCAACGGAAGTTCTCTTAACGCTAACCGATGGGAATTCGTTGCAACACAAGTAAGCTTGTTTTCCTTGATAGACAAATTGACTCCTGTAAGTAGAGGTCTGGTCTCGTTTTTAGACACGGCAAACGCAGTCTGTTTTATGATTTCCAATAATTCAACACTTGGGATATTAAAATAACCAGCTCCATCTATTTGAGGAATATTTGGGTATTCCCCGGAATGTAGTCCATTTAGGTTCATGACTATTTCATTTGATTTAATAGTAACTGATTGATTTCCGTTCAGCTTTACATGGATGACATCAGGTAATTTTTTGACGATTTCACTTAAATATTTGGCTGATAAAACAACCGTACCCTTTTCAAAAACCTCCAATCCTGATACACCATCAATCGTTAAAGGAATAGTTTTTTCAATGACAATATCGGAATTACTACCAAGAAGGGATAAGCAACCGTCATTAGCCACTATCTTTATTCCTGATAAAATGGGTATTGCCGTTTTTATGGAAACGGCATGGCTGACATCTGAAATCGCCTTATTGAAACATTCTTTGTTTATTATAAATTCCATGAAATTCGTCACTCCTATATAATCGTTAAAGGAATCTTTCGACAAAATCCCTGTTCAACCCTCTTTTTATGTTGCTATCAGGTTGGAGGAAGCGGCTTATTTTATCACTTTCAGTCTAATATTGAGCGTAACTGGATGTTTTTCTGCCATTACAGAAAATATGTAACTGAATAAAGGTGGTATGGGTTTAATATGAGACCTTTAGATGTTAAGATTCTTGGGGGAAGAGATTGAAAAATAGTAATCAATATTTAGGAGGAGTTCATCTTGAATCCTTATGCATTTTTGGCAATTGCCATCCTAAGTGAAGTGTTTGGCAGTTCGATGTTAAAAGTATCAAACGGGTTTAAAAGGTTATTCCCTTCCATTGGTGTGGTTATTGGGATGGGTTTGGCTTTTTATTGCCTATCGTTATCTCTAATAACCATCCCTCTTGGAACGGCTTATGCCATTTGGTCGGGAATAGGCACAGCTTTAACTGCTTTAGTGGGAGTTATCGTTTATAAAGAAAGCTTTAACCTGAAAAAATTTTTAGGTTTAGTCCTGATCATTGGCGGGGTGGTTGTATTGAAACTCTCTAGTGAAGGCACTTCTTAATAAATTAGTAATCGGAGGTAACAATATGAAGGGATACATAGCTTTAGGAATTTCAATCATAAGCGAAGTATTTGGTACGACCATGCTTAAGCTGTCTGAAGGCTTCACTCATTTATTCGCTACATTTGGGGTTATGATAGGATTTGGTATAGCATTTTATAGTTTATCTGTATGTCTTAAAACAATTCCGTTAAGCTTAGCATACGCCATTTGGTCAGGAATAGGCACAGCTTTAACAGCATTGATTGGCGTGCTTTTATGGAATGAGCCATTTAGTATCACAACATTAGGCGGCTTAGTATTAATAATTGGCGGAGTGGTTTTATTAAATGCTTCCCATACCTCCAAACAAGCGGAAGGAGAATCAAACTAAGTTTGACTCTCCTCCTCTCCCCGCTCATTCAAAAATATTAGTAGACTTCACCACGTTCTCCGTGCAAAGTCCGTGAACTTGAATTTATCGGGTCTATGCCTGGATTCGCTATACTGAAACAAGCTTCCATCGATTAAATGGACTGTACTTTTCACAACTGCCACCATATCGAAGTCTTCAATGTCCAATAATTGTTTATCTTCTTCACTGCATGGCTCCACGGTAATTTCCTTATTTGAAAAACCAATCTGGAGCCCAAGTTCCTTTTCGATATATCCATAAATCGAATCCTCACAAATTTCCTTTGTCAGGTTGTTTACGAACTCGCTTTTGAAATAGTCTTTGTCCAGTATGATTTTCTTCCCATTGATTTGCCGTATCCGGAAAACCTTCCATACTTTACCCCCATCAGTTAAGTCTAGAAGCTTGGCCATATTGGAGTCGGGGGTCTCAAGCTCCAACTTATGAATAATCGTTTTGGAATGCAAATTCAACTTTTCCACCATTTCTTTATAGGAAATCAACCCTGCTACAGGAAAATTAAATTTGCTGAAGTCCAAGACAAATGAACCCTTGCCTTTGATTTTATGGATATATCCATTTTGTTCAAGCAACTGTAAGGACTTTCTTACAGTATCCCTGGATATGTCATACTCTTCCATGAAGCTGCTTTCGGAAGGAAGCTTTGAATTTGTCGGAAAGATTCCTTCTTCAATTTTTGAAACGATATCACCATATAGCGATAGATATTTGCTGTTCATTTCATCACCACAATATATTTTTCTTAGTCTGCTACTCGTCTTTTTTCAACAAATAGACAACCGATTCATAGGGACGGAGGATAAAATCACCTGCAAGTTCTTTCGAATCGATATAGTTTGAGAGCAGGAGCTCTGAGTTGTACCCGGATAGGTCAATATCCTTTGGAATTTCGAAGGACGCTTCTTTTGCATAAAAGTTATTGATGACCAAAAGTTTCTCGTTTTCATAACTGCGTATATAAGCGAACAAAGCATCATGGTCGCCAAGAATTTCCTGATAGTCCCCATATGCAATGATATCATGTTTCTTGCGTAAGAATATAAGTTTTTGGTAATGATGAAAAATGGATTCCTGATCCATCAGTGCGTGTTCAGCGTTGATGTTCTTAGCATGATCAGGCACCGCAATCCATGGCGTCCCTTTTGTAAAGCCTGCATGCTCCGTATTTTCCCACTGCATGGGAGTTCGCGAGTTATCACGGGATTTAGCTTGAAGGATTTCAATAATTTCCTTTTCATCCTTGCCTGCCTCTTTTAAAATATTATAATAATTAATCGATTCCACATCCCGGTATTGTCCAATATCATTGAACCTCGGGTTGGTCATCCCTATTTCCTCCCCTTGATAAATATAAGGGGTTCCCCTAAGCATATGAATGGCTGTTGCCAGCATCTTGGCAGATTCGTTATGATACTCTTGATCATTCCCGAACCTGGATACAATCCTCGGCTGGTCATGATTGCACCAGAACAGGGCATTCCACCCATTTCCTTCTTGCATCCCATATTGCCAGCTGCTTAAGATTTCCTTTAACTGCCTGAAGTCAAAATCTGCAAGTGACCACTTTTCCCCGTCCTTATAATCCACCTTTAAATGATGGAAACTGAATACCATGGACAGCTCCTTTTCAACAGGAGATGAATATTTGATGCAATGGTCAATGGTCGTCGATGACATTTCCCCTACTGTCAGCACCTCATCATCCTTCCCGAAAGTTTCTTCATTCATCTCTTTGAGGAATTGGTGAATCTTGGGACCGTCTGTATAAAAACATCGTCCATCTCCATCTTTGTCATTTTCATAGATGTCAGGTTTCGAAATAAGATTGATGACATCCAAACGGAATCCTTTGACACCTTTATCCATCCAGAAGTTAACTACATTGAAAATCTCCTGCCTTACTCTGGGATTTTCCCAGTTTAGATCAGCTTGTGTCCGATCGAACAAGTGAAGGAAGTATTCATCATGTTCCGCTACATATTCCCATGCAGGGCCCCCGAATTTCGAAATCCAATTGGTAGGGGGCTCTCCATCCTTCGATTTCTTGAAAATATAATAGTCCTTATATTCTTTATCTCCAGCCAATGCTTTTTGGAACCATTCATGCTCTGTTGATGTATGGTTGAATACCATATCAAGCATGATTTGGATATCCCGCGAATTCGCTTCTTTCACCAGTCTTTCGAAATCATCCATCGTCCCAAAAACAGGATCAATGGATGTATAATCGGCTACATCATATCCATTATCATTTTGCGGTGAACGATAAAAAGGGGTGAGCCAAATATAATCCACTCCCAGTTTATTCAGATAATCAAGTTTTTCAATAACACCATTTATGTCCCCGATGCCGTCACCGTTCGAATCCTTAAATGATTTAGGATAAATTTGATAGATGGTACTTTTTTTAAAATCCTTCATTGTAATTCCTCCTCTTCGATCCCCGATGTTTCTTTCGTAAGTATCGTAAAAAAGAGGGAGAATGCTTCTCCCTCCGCGTTATCAAGCATTTAATTTCGTTGTTTTCGTTCTAGTTTTCAAGTTCATTTTAGGACGTTTGGAGAATGCTATAGTCAAAATGAACGGCACAACGAAAGCAACCAACATCGCGAGTGCAAACATCCCCATATGCTGCGGCTGGATGGATAGGATACCTGGGATCCCTCCAACACCGATTGAGTTTGCCATTACTCCAGACCCGACTGAAACGATGCCTGCAAAAAGTGAACCGATCATACCGGCTAAGAAAGGAAAGCCGTATTTCAAGTTAATGCCGAACATGGCTGGCTCGGTAACACCGAGATAACAAGAAATCGTGGCAGGTATGGAAACTTGCCTTTCCTCCTGGTCCTTTCTGTTAATGTAAATCATCGCAAGCACTGCTGTACCTTGTGCAATATTGGATAACGCGATCATCGGCCATAGGTTCGTACCGCCAAGTTCACTCATAAGCTGAAGATCGATTGCGTTTGTCATGTGATGCAGGCCTGTAATGACAAGCGGTGCATAGGCAAAGCCGAAAACGGCAGCAAATAGCCAGCCAACTGATGAAGTCAATCCGGAATATACAATCGTAGAAATGACAGAACCGATTTTCCAGCCTATAGGCCCCAGAATGGTATGGGCAATGATTACAGTTGGAAGTAAAGCGAAAAATGGAACGACGATCATGGAGATGGAATTATGCACTTTATCTCTCAAGAACCGTTCTAAATACGCCAAGACAAACCCTGCAAGTATCGCTGGGATGACTTGGGCCTGGTAGCCGATCATATCGACCTGGGCAAAGCCGAAATCCCAAAAAGGAATATCACTTGCCTTTGTATTTGCCACTGCATATGCATTAAGAAGCTGTGGGGAAACCAAGGTCAAACCAAGGACGATGCCGAGAATCTGAGTAGTGCCCATTTTCTTCGAGATCGACCATGTAATCCCAACAGGAAGAAAATGAAAAATTGCTTCACCTATCAGCCAAAGGAAGGCGTGTACCCCTCCCCAAAATTGTGAAATATCCACAAGGGTCTTTGTGCTGTCATCGAACATTTTAATATCGCCAATGATATTGCGGAATCCAAGAATGAGTCCGCCAACGACTATGGCAGGAATCAGCGGGGTGAAAATATCCGCAAGATGTGCAATCATACGCTGCAGCCAGCTCATATTCTGTTTTGCTGCATTTTTCACATCTTCTTTTGACGCTTCCTGAAGTCCAGCTATGGAAACGAATTCATTATAAAACGATGATACTTCGTTCCCGATTATGACCTGGAACTGACCAGCTTGTGTAAATGTTCCTTTTACAAGCTTAATCGTTTCGATATTCGTTACATCCGCCTTGGCGGGATCTTTCAACGCAAAACGCATCCTTGTTGCACAATGCGTAACCGTCGCAATATTTTCTTTCCCTCCGACATGTTGGAGCAAATCCGTTGCTGGTTCTGTGTATTTACCCATTCCAATACTTCCTTTCCCTAGAAAGCAAAATATAATTGTTTTTATAACCTGTACGTATAGGTTCTGTATACGCTTTCATATTATCCTGTACGTACAGGTTATGTCAAGAACTTTTTCCCTGACTTTAAAAGAATTGATTATCATGGACTTTCATTTACGATTCTGTTCTTGCTCATTTGGATTTTGATAGCATTCATATTATCCGTAATTTAAGACGAGTAGCTGAAAAATTCAGAAATAAGGTATAATGTAGATATAACCACTCAATTAATATTTTAATGGTTAGAATTTAGCAGGGTATGGGAGATGAACTTATGTCTGAAACTAATAAATTTCCACTTATATCAGGTAATCTTTCTCTGGATATAGTGAATACGGAACTGGTCAGTCGTGGCCAGCGGCAAGACTTATTATTATCAGAACGGGATGTGCTGGACTGGCTTACTGTAATAAAGGGGAATAACTCATATTTGGATAATCAGTTTTCATCAAAAATTAAAGAGAGAATTCAACGAGTATTTGCAAGCATTTTAGAAATGCGTACTATTTTAAGAAAACAATTTGAATTAATAGCAGATGGGAATCCGATTCCTGATGAGTTTATCGCCTATTTAGAAAAAAAAATCGAAAAATCGCCTTTCACATATAAATTAATTGATCAAAAACTGGTTCCCATACCTGTTGGAGAAGCGGATGATATCCTGCAATCTTATATTGCCTTCGACTCATTAACTTTAATTGAAAAAAATAAGCTGTCATCATTAAAGCGATGCTCGAATGATGCTTGCGTCCTGTTATTTATCGATGAAAGCGGAAGACGTAAATGGTGTTCAATGAAAATATGCGGGAATAGGAAAAAGGTAGCCAGATTTCAACACCGGAAATCTGATGATGAATGAAGATCTACCTTATTAAGTTTGTCAGAATGCAAACAAATTTGAAGTAAGCTGGTTGCCTGCAATTTATTCATTATAAAACGGTTCCAGTTGATTTAAGAAATCCGCTCCCTCTCCGCCGACTGTCTGCCAAGCCTCCTCAAAGCGAGCGACTGTGGGGTCTTATCTAGTCAGTCATTCGGCAGGAGTGTCGTAAATTTCTTCTTAGGATTTCATAAAACAGTAAATTGATTCGAGATCTGAACCTCCTCTTGTCAACACACTTAGTTGGCTTTTTTTATGGATTTTTAAACTAACCACTAAAATTATTTTGACGGGTTAGTTTATTTCATGTAAAGTCTAATTATATAAAAAAGGAGGGTTCACTTTGGACCGTATTTCAGCTGCGAGACATAAAGAAAAACGCTATTTTCATATTCATTATTTATCGAAGATGAAGGGAAAAGGAAGAAGCCCTTTACAAATAAATGTAAAGGACGCAATAACGGGGTTGATTGGGGGATTTTTAACTATATTCGCCTTAATTCTCTTAACAAAAATAACATCAGCAGTGTGGTTAATGGCTCCATTTGGTGCCAGCTGTGTGCTGGCGTTCGGCCTGTGGAACGCACCATTATCACAACCGCGGAATATTATAGGCGGTCATTTTGTTTCAACATTCGTAGGTTTAGCTTCCTATCATGTTTTTGGCGATGAACCTTGGGCAATCGGCTTGGCTGTCGGATTAGCAATTGCGGTGATGATGCTGACAAAAACGACCCACCCGCCAGCTGGGGCAGACCCGCTAGTAGTCATGCTTGGCCAGTATGGCTGGAGTTATTTATTTACACCTGTTTTAACTGGTGCCGTGATAATCGTTTTACTGGCATTGTTAATTAATAATTTGCGCAGCAATCGGAGCTATCCAACTTTTTGGATTTGATTGCTTTTTAATGTGTTATTTGCAATGTTTCACTATCATGAAATAATAAACGAGGAACGCTCAGGCTCCTCGTTTTTGTCAGCCATAATTGCTGGTATTCCTGTTAACTTTTCAATAACCCTTTATCATCCATCATTTAGTTTGACTTGCGTTTCTGCAACTTCCACTCCGTTCACAAGGAGTGATATTCGATGGATCCCCATATAATGTCGACGTGTCGCCAGGTCTTTCCAATTGTGAATCCTCACTCTTTCAACTCCTTCACCATCTGAGAAATCCCTATCTGCCAATAGGAAAATTTTACGGGAAGTTTTCTGATTTGCTTTCACAAAATCGATGGCATACTCGATGCGAAGTTTCACAGAGTTCTTTTCTTGAACTTGAAAACCGAAATGAAGTTCACTCGTTTCCCCAATACAGATCGAGTCTGGTTCATTTCTAATAAATGCGTTTGTAATGATATTCGGATTATTCAATATATCCGTGTATCCAAATAAAGAAAGGACTTCTGGATCTGCTTGACGAACTAAGGTCCTGCATCCACGTCGAATAATCCAAATCGTGTTGGGTTCTCCGCTTTCATGCCAGCGCTTGGCTGTTTCTATTACGGTTTTCGGATGGTCTTTGGCAATATCATTCAAGTTATTGGCCACACTTTTGCGAACATATAGGGACGGATCGTTTTTCAGGTTCTCAAGTAATTCCAAGACGGGTGCCGGATCGGATTTGAACATCGGTAAAGATTGGCCCCAAGGTAACCTGGGCCTGCATCCCTCACTAGCCAGCCTACGGACATGCTCATCATCATGATTGGTCCATTCCTTCATCTTCTCGATCATTAAAACGGGATCAAGCAAGATAAAAGCACGGATTGCAAACTCGGAGGATGACCTTGCTGTAAAACGCTCCAACGCATCTAGCGATAACGGCCAATCTTTCTTATTCAATCCATGTACCTCTACAAAATCCGGGAAAAATAAATATCTAAACCCTTCACAATCCTTATCAAGCCGATACAAAATATCCAAAGCCTCTTGATAATCACTTGGAAGATGCTTTCCAAGAGTAATGGAAATGTGCCTTATCCGTTCTTTTAACTTCCTCTCGTCCCAATGCTCATCAATTACTTCCCCTATAAACGATTCAGTAGAGAAGGACGGATGGACACCCTTTACTTTTTCACCGAATTCACGAATGAACGTTTCATTATATAAATCCTTTAAAGGCTCAGCCATTTCATTCACTTCTTTTCTTCAGGTTAAATTTGCTTTTGGGTACTTGCACTGCCTATCAGCTATCATTTCAAACTATGTTATGCACGATACAATCATTAAAAAAGGACAGCTTACTTTACAGAACAAGTCTGTCCAAAATCAAGTGAAGTTCATTCATCACTATTTGGAATGGCTGCATAATAGCTGATTCTATAGGAATCTATATACCTCTTTCCAATGGATGTAATCTTTGCACCAGAACCCGTTTCCATAAGTCCATCTAATATCCCCATACAAAATCCCTCCAGGAGTTTTCCTTTGTGTATAGTATGATAGTAGTAGCATATAAAGTAAAATATTCCTACCATATTAATGAATTAATCAAAACGACAAAAAGCCCACTCTGAAGAGCAAGGGCCTGCTTCTAGCTTTTATCAAAGAAAAACGGTCAGTCCCCACTGAGTTAATACTTTAACACAGTGGGGACTGACCTAATTGTCTGTTAGAAATTTTGATTTTAGCTTTATCTGACCTTTCTACTTATCTATTTAATTGTTTCACTTTTACAGGCTTTTTTTCCTTGCTTAATTTGATGATTTGACCGATAATACTGATGGCAATTTCTTCTGATGTTTCCGAGTCAATTTCCAATCCGATTGGAGAATGGACCTGCTCCAACTGTTCTTGCGTGACCCCTTCACTTTTTAACTTTTCAAATATGCTTATGACCTTGCGTTTACTGGCTACCATCCCAACATATGCAATCGGAAATTGCAGTGCCGTTTTTAATACAATATCATCACAATCTTTTGTAACAATTACCACATATGATTTTTCATTTAGGTTGGCTGCGAGCAAAGCCTTTCCAATATCCTCGTTCACAAAAAGGTTTGTCGCATTCGGAAAGCGTTCCTTTGTACAATAACCAACGCGATCATCGACAATGCAATAAGGATATTCAAGGAAATCAGCGAGCTTTGCCAACGCATGGCCTAAATGACCGGCCCCAGCCAGAATGAGTTCAGGCCTGCTTGTATAGACTTCAATAAAGACACGTAACGTGCCGCCACAATTCATCTGAATTCCGTCTTTTGCATGTTTATTCAATTTATATTCAACGATTTTCGATTGGCCATCTTGGATCGCCTTTACACTATCTTCGATCACATAGTGTTCAGCCAAGCCCCCTCCGACAGTCCCTTCAATGGTACCATCCCGGTAGACAATCATTTTTCCAACATGCCTGGGAGTCGAGCCCTTTGATTCAATAATCATGGCTAAAGCAAAGGTTTCGTTTTGACGCGTCAGCATGGCCACTTTTTCCATCAGCTGCATGAAAAGCTCCCCCCTATCTTTAAACATTAATTCGGTTGATATTGCTTCATGCTAAGAAAATAACGTAAAAGATGTAAAGCAACGGTTTTTCTGTATGCCGCAGTGGAGCGTTGATCGTCGATTGGTCTAATGATCTTATCGAAGGCTGCCACAATTTCAGCGATGTCTGCATCGGCTAATGGTATCGTTTTTCCAACCAGCTTCTTCTCAATATCAACGGAACGAACCATCGTAGGTCCGACCGCCCCGAAGGCAAATCGAATGTCATCGATTCGATCTTTGCTTATCCGGACGAAACCCGCAAACGATACTTTTGCAATGGCATCCGCGTTGCGGTTGCCGACTTTCTCGAAAACGACATGTGAATCTCCTAATACGAATGGCAGAATAATCTCCGTTACTATTTCATTGTGAAAGCGTTGAACCTGTCGTGGACCTTGAATGAAATCGCTAATCGCAACCATGCGATCACCATTTACGGAGCGCAACAGAAGCTTTGCATTGTATACATATAATAAAGGAAGCATGTCACCGGCTGGAGAGGCGTTGCAAATATTACCGCCTAATGTTCCCCGGTTTCTAATTGCCGGGGCAGCAATTGTTTTAATTGCATTCTTTAAAGCAAAAGGAATCAACGGATTTTCAAGTAATTCACTATAGGTACAGCAGGCCCCGATGTGGAGATCCTTGTGATGTTGATACACCTGCTTTAATTCGGTAAGATGATCAATAAAAACAATCGGTTTAGGGATTTTTGGAGGTACTCCCCTTCTACTTTTGTGAAGAACCATAACATCGGTGCCCCCGGCTATGATTGCACAATCTTCTCTATTCAATTGGCTCAAAGTTTCGTCTAAACGCTCGAAGCGATACGCTGTTATTTTCTCTATCATAAGCCATCACCTTTTTTAGCTGCTAGGTTAATCGCCTCAACAATCATATTGTAGCCCGTACACCGGCACAAATTTCCGGAGATGCCCTCACGAATTTCAACCTCTGAAGGATGAGGATTTTCAGATAACAAAGCTGCACTTGCCATAATCATTCCCGGTATGCAATAGCCGCATTGCACTCCCCCGGCTATAGAATAGCTTTCATCTAAAATTTTAAATTGTTCCGTTTCAATGATGCCTTCGATCGTTTGAATATCGGCACCAGCAATCGAGCCAATTGGAATAAGGCAGCTGTTTTGCAGGAGGTTATTCACAAAAACACTGCAGGCTCCGCACTCCCCTTCACCACAGCCCTCCTTTGTACCGATTAACTCAAACTCATCTCTTAATAAATCTAGTAATCTTGCTGTAGCAGGGGCGTCAGTTTCTACCGTTCTTCCATTTAGTGTGAATTTAATCAACCCTCTTCACCTTCTTTCATCCAAAGACTTTCAATAATGACTTCCGGTGTAATCGGAATTTGCTGAAAAGAAGTGTGCAGGGCATCCTCAATCGCAGCTTGGACTGCTGGAGCGCCTCCGATTAAAGTCAATTCACCTGCGCCCTTCGCCCCGTATGGACCATTAGCATAGGGGTTATCAAAGACCTTGCTTTCAATTGAAACAATATCCAATGAAGTCGGCGGTCCATAATCCGATATGCTTTTTTGTTGGATTCTACCTTGTTTTGACGTCATCTTTTCTAGATAACCGTATGCTAGCCCTTGAGCCAAACCACCGTCAATTTGGCCTTTCATAATCCGTTCATCGATGACCTTCCCAACTTCATAATTGCCGTATACTTTTTCTAACTTTAAATTACCTGTTAACGTATCAACTTCTACTTCAACGATATTAACGCCCCATGAATAAGCCGGGTACGCATCTCCAGTGAAGGTTTTCTCGTCCCAAGGAATCATTTCACGGTGAACATAGTGCTCAACCACTTCCTGTTCCACCCCTGTTTGCCACTGATTCTTAAGTTTTTTTGCGGCCCGTTCAAGCAATTTCCCGACAATCATCGTCGTCCTGGAAGCTACGGTCGGACCCGAGTCGGGAACCTCTTTTGTGTCGGGATAAGGGTACAAAATTTCTTCGAACGGGAGGTTAAGTTCTTTGGCGACAATTTTACACAACGTCGTCAAAATACCTTGTCCCATATCAGAGTTTGAGATTTTTAGTGATACCTGATCGTCCTTTGATTTAACCAGTTTCACCGTTGCTTTAATATGATCTCTTTCGCCACTGCCAGTAAATCCACAGCCGTGGAGGAACAGCGAAGTTCCTATGCCTTTTTTATAGCGCTGATTTTGTTGATTTAAGCGCTGAAAGTCTTCTTTTTTCTTGTTATATTCTGACACGTTGAGTACGTCCTCAATCATATCTTCCACTAATATCGGGTCGCGGAATTTACCTTTGGTGATGGTGGGGTCTCCTTGTTTGACGAGGTATTTTCGTTTATATTCAAGCGGGTCGATTTTTGCCAGTTTACTAAGATGTCCAATATGACTTTCGATTCCGGCAAAGCTTTGAGGAGCACCAAAGCCTCTGAAGGCGCCGTTCGGAACGGTATTGGTTTTTAAGACATAGCCTTTTGCATGAAAATGCGGAATTTTATAAACACCAGCACTGTTTAATAATGCGCGCTGCAGCACGACAGAGCTCAATCCAACATTTGCCCCTCCATCGAGAAAGATGTCAACACACATGCTTAAAATATTTCCTTCCTTATCAAGGGCCGTCCTATATTTGAGTTTGGCCGGATGCCTTTTCGTCGTTACCAGCATATCCTCAGAACGGTCGAACACGAGCATTACCGATTTTTTGACTGCTCTTGCGGCAACGGCTACGTGACAAGCCATCATAGAAGGATAATCTTCTTTGCCGCCAAAACCTCCGCCGGTAGGACTTTGAACAACCCTGACTTCTTCGTCACCACAGGCTAATGCGCTTAGCAATGCATTTTTTATATAATAAAGACATTGCATCGATCCCTGGACGACAATTTCATCATCCTTATAAACGGCGAGCATTCCTTGCGGCTCAAGATAGACATGCTCCTGATAACCCGTATCATATTCTTCTTCGATGATTTGATGGGCTCCCTGCTCGATAGCTGAAATGTTTTCTAAGCTTTCCCCAAATTCATAGCTTGCCAAAACTGAGGATACTGATTTTTGCTTGATCGCTTCGTCCAATGTATAGATAGCCTGATGTTCTTCAAATTCAACCTTCACTTCATTTAACAAACTGTACAGGATATCCAGATCTTTGCCCGTGAGCATGAGAATTGGCTCACCAATATAATTGACCCACTCATTGGCAAAAATGGGCTGATCTTCTTTGATAATTTTGACATAATTCGGTCCGGGGATATGCTCTGCTCCAACAGCTTCATACCCTTCCGGAAGATTAGGTAATTGAATGGATATTATTTTCCCATAAGCAATTGGCGATCGATACAAAACACCATAAACCATATTTTCCACTTTTACGTCACTAATATAGGGCAACTGGCCCGATACTTTACCTTTATGGTCCTTTTTGGGCACTGAGGTGCTTATGTCTTTGAGATTCATTGCAACAACACCCTTCGACTCATTTTTTTATTGGGACATATTCTGAATAGAAACCTCTTCCAATGATTTTATCAATGAGAATGATCTTTTATGATTCATTTCTATTCAAGATTTTCGTAGTTTTTATTTTTATTTTCACTTCGAGAAATTTAAAGCATTATCATAATCAATGGCTTTTTGGTAATCCTCCGGTGTATCAACATCCATTAATACTCCCGCGTCATCTACATTCATGTATTGCTTTTCGTAACCGCCCAGGACCACACGCAAATTACCTTCTGGATTGGTTTCGAGAATTTTCTGTTTCACTACGCTTGATAATTTAATGGGATGGCCGCCTTTATAGTCAAAGCTGGGAATAACCACGTTTCCTTTGTGTTTTGCTAGTAGCTGAACAGTCTCTTTTTTTACAAGCGGACAATCGCCGGGTGTTATAAAGAAGGTTGGGGCATTCACTTCGTTGCAGCCCTTTTGAATGGAATGAAACATTCCCTGGTTAAAGTTTTCATTATAAACAAACTTGATCTGAAATGAATAGGCATTTTCACTGATGATTTTGACAATTTCCTCTTGGATGATTTCCGCTTGAAATCCAGCTACGACGATGACCCTGCTGCATATACCTTCAAATTTAGAGATCGTTTGCTCCAACACGCTCATTTGCCCTATCGGCAAAGTCATTTTAAATGCATTCGCTCGGCTGGAATATCCAGCAGCTAGGACGATTGCTTCCATATTTGTCACCTTCTACCTATCATTTTTCTTAAATCTCACAATAAAATCACAAGCGGAGGAAGGCTCTATGGACTAATAAGAGAACATTGATTGTTTATGTTTTGAATTTTAATTAAAGAATCTGGATAGTGTTTTTTCTTTATATGCGTAAAAACCTCATTATATTACTTATTAACACACTTGATACTATTTTTAAATTATCAAAAGATATAAAGAGATAATACATAGTCCTAGGCGCAACGCCCTTTTCTTGACATAAGTTCACATTTACTTCTGTTCAACAAGATTGACAGAGTTTTGTCCGCATATACGAAACCCTAAAAATATATAAGAATTCAATAGTTGTCCAGAGGCTTCAGGGATTTTGCTTTTAACCAAGACAGGAATTTCGAGGAATCGCATCGCCAAATAGAAAAAACGTTCGCAAAAGTGACTCTTACGAACGTTCATGTACGCCTATCCTCTTTTAATCAGAGGAATCGTCCAAATTTTCTTCAATATCTTTTTTTGCGCTATAAAAACCACAAAAAAAGATAGTCAGGATAGAAATTATATAAAAAGAAATACTTACAGCCAAATTGGGGATGAAGTCTAGAATATCTGTAAGGGAGAAAATAATTAAACACAACCCTGGTATAAAGGTAATGAACCATATATACATTTTATTTCTAATAATGAAAATAGAAGTTATGACCAAAAATGCTGCACCATACATTATATAAAACAACTGAATCACCTATTCATTATTTTTTGCTCTTCTTAAGATGTACCATTTAAATAAGGTAATGACATATTATTTATCAAAAGGAATCAGCAAATCCATCTAATAATCCTTCATCCACTTCTTCCTCATTAAATTCCCTGTTCTCTAACCATTGTTGGTAATGAATTATTTCATGAGCAAAACTTCCTAAAATAGCCCAAAGAGCATCTATTTCCCCTCTTTTAGAACATAATTCTTCAAAATCCCCAATAGCTATTCTAATATAACGCTATACGGTTTTTTAATATGGCGCAAAGAAAGAAGCGCTTGCCGTTTTTTTTGTATCTTTGGTTATAATTTGATAACCTTTCTTTAAATACACAACGACTCTTATTGGAAACTGGCTATTCACACGTATCCAAATTGCAAAATTCAGACATGATTTTTCTTACTTCTTACTTTTTGATTTACTCCTTCCTCACCTCTAACTCTTAGCCCATATCTAGGTGGGGGATAAGACTCTTCAGCCATGAGTATTCTTCCTTTCAAACATTATGTGTTTTATAATCCGGAATTAGAATTCATATCATTGCCATGTCATATATGAAAAAGAAACAAATTTACGAACCAAATGATCACTTGCACCAGTTTATCTACAAGTTGCTCTCGCAAAATATTATGTTTAGAAAGAATTCTCCCCAGTTTGATGATCCTTCCCTTCCATTCGTGTACTTCATCTTGCACATAGTGTCTAGATCGTTCACTTTTACAGCTACTCATTTATGAGTTTATTTCTCCAAGAGCTCCTTGTAAGGAAGAACGTGCTGCATCTGTCTGTTCGTTCTTTAGTGCGGATAGTAAGCTTTGTTTGATTAGATTTACATTCTCTTGATTTAATAAATCCACAACGCTATTGGCAACAGCGCATCTTACTCTATAAGAGGGGTCCTTAAGTAAATCTAACATTAATTTTAAATATTTCTTTTCACCTAATAGGTATAATCCTACAAAAAAACCTCGTTTTTACAAGCTGCTTGTTTCATATTTAAGATATTTTTCTAAGATCGGTATAGATGCAGCTTTTCCGATCTTACCAATCCCTTCTGCCGCATACCCCCTTACAATTTCTTCTTTATCCGTTAATGCTTCGTAAAGATGTTCTAGTCCTTTTATTTCATTTAGATCACCTATGGCTTCTACCACTGAAATACGTACCAATTCATCACTATCTTTTAACTTTCTCACTATTGCTTCGAATACATCTTCTCCATCATATCCCTTAAGTGATTCCAGAGCATAATAACGAATTTCCTCATCAGAATATTCAGTTAATTTAATCAAGATGGACTTAATACAGTCGCTATTAGGGAACTCCCCCAATGCTTCGATAGCCGTCAATTTAACAGCTAAATCATCATCTTCTAGAAATTTTACAATTTTCAAAATCGAACTCCGTTCCTGATGTTGTTGTAACTTTTTAATTATGTTTATTTTTTGTTCAGTATTCATGGGATAAGTTCACCTCTTCCTTTAACTTGAGACACAAGTTTTACCCAAAAAAAGCCCCAACTATGTTCTAAGCCGGGGCATTTGTTTAATGTCAAAATTTAAATGGTTTTCTATTATTTCAGCATACTCATCGACAAGTTTCCTCAGCTTCTTCATCATTTCTTTCCTTCTAATTGTATACCTGGACCCTCTTTCGGGCCCGTAGCACCTTAAGCAGTTCTATTGGTATTTCGTCTAATAAGCTAAATTAAACATCTGTGTTGAAAAAATTAAACAGTTGCTACTAATATTAAGACCTAAATAACAGTTTTCACTGTTAAATCTACTGACCTGGTCAACCAACTAATGAAATTAAAATTTATAGTTATAATTAGTTAAGCTTGTATAACCTTTTCAAGTCCTTTTTCAAGCTTTTATAGTGCCAATTGATGTGGTCTAGTTCAATCTCTATTTCGATTAATTTGTTTATCATTGCCTGTTTATCTTCAATAGATTCTATATCTTCCATTAATTTCCCTAAGTTGTTACTACTTTCATAAATATCATGTAAATCAACGTCTGTTACAACCGGTTCTTTTGGTTGTGATAATAGAGACAGTTTTTTTTTTATTTGCTCTAATTTAATATCTTCCATGTTGTTCCTCACCTCCTCATTTTAAACGTTTCTTCAGCCTTGCTATCTCCTTTTCCCAAGCCCTAATTTCCTTTTCCCAATGTTTCCTATCTCTAGAACGTGGGTTTTTAGATATCTTATCTTTGTGTTTTCGTACTTGTTTTTGTAAACCCTCAATTCTCTTTTTTGTTTGTTTATTATTCTGAGCTTTTATATAGTAATCCTTTGCCTTTTTACCGATCCAGGTCCCTGCTTTATATGCTATTCCGCCTAATACGACAGAACCTGTAGCCATTAGCGCTACTTGACCGATACCTGGAACAAAATAAACTGCTAAAACAGCTGCATTCCCAGATGGATCATAGTACATCACCGGGTTATTATTAGCATAATTATATCCATTATTAGTAATCGGATATTCTTTCTCTCCTAACATAGGATCTAATGTTAAGAACCTCCCAATATCTGGGTTATAATAACGTTGTTGTAAATAATAATACTTCGTTTCATTATCATATCGATATCCCGCGTAACGGAATGGTACCTGTGAGGCAAAGGTGCCTAATTCTTTTAGATGGTTGCCCCATGCGTCGTATTCAAAGCTTGCAACTATCGTTCCTGCTTCATCTGTTACCGAAGTGATATCATCATGGGCATTTGCATGGAAGGTGTAGGTCTTTCCGCCCTTTGTCATCGTTAATGGGCGGTTGGCGTTGTCATAGACGTAAGATGCGAGAACTGCACCACTTTGATTGGTTTCTAATACCACATTATCATTTTCATCATAGGTGTAATAAGTGGTTGTCGAGCCAATGGTTTTGCTGGTTCTTAGGCCTTCAGAGTTGTATTGGTATTTTCCTAGACTCGTTGCCCCTTCTTTTACTTCTATTAAACGATCTTGCGCATCATATACGAATGTTCTTTTTCCGTCGTTTGTCAGATTTCCATTTTTATCGTGGGAAATGGAAGCTCCATTATTCGTGGCAAGCTGATTGGCCGCATCGTAAGTATACGTATGGGTCGTCATGTTCGAGCCCTTTGTTACTTTTTTCATCAGACGATTTCCTACTGCATCATACGTGTAATCAATTGTATCCCCATTTGGACGGACTTCCTTGGTGAGCTGTCCACTCTTATCGTACGTGAATTGGCTTGTGCCGTCTTTCGTCTTTTCTGATGAACGGTTTCCTTTTGCATCATACGTATAGTCAAAAGATTCAAGGATCGTGCCGCTTACATTAGTTGTTAACAAGCGGGTCAGTTGATCAGCGCCATTATAATTATATAAAGTGAACGTCCCGTTTTTATTTTTCAATCCTGCAAGTTGATCATTTTCTGTAAACGTAAAGGACGCGGATGTATTCCCGCTAGAAATATTAGTGATCTGATCGTTTTTATCTACCTTACGATTAACCGTTATTTCCGTTGATCTAGAGGAAAATGAGCTCGTCAACGAATTGCCATTTTTATCGTACGTATACGTGTTTTTCCTTCCGTTTGAGTAATCTTCTCTTTTAGCTTGTCATCGGCATCGTAGACGAAGTTGGTCGTTACTTCTGTTACGAGGTCCTTTTCACTTAGCTGGTTACCATTTGCATCATACGTAAACTCATAGCGCTTTATCCCATTATAGGAGGTGGATGTTTTACGATTTACATTATTAAACGTATTGTCTATGAAATTCCCATTTGGAGAGGTAACCTTCGTTTCATTTCCTATTAAATCGTAGGTGTAAGAAATACTCCTGCCTAAGCCATCTGTTAAAGTTGCAATATCATTTCTTTCGTTATAGGTTGAAGTCGTTTTATTACCTTTAGCATTCGTTGTCGCCGTGTGATTTCCTGCTTTGTCATACTCATAAGTAGTTGTTCTACCATTCTCATCAATAACCTTCGTTAAATTATCATTCGAATTGTTTTCGTATTTCCTGGTATCCCCGCCAATTGTTTCTCCTGTTACATTTCCAATGGAATCATAAGTTTTCCATAACGTGTTCCCTTCAGGGTCGGTACTATTCACGACATAGTTTCCTTTTGTATCATAAGCTTGTTTGGTTCGAATAGAACCTATTTGCACTTTAGCTGTATCAAACCAGGCCGTTCCCGTCTGATCCTTATATTGGTAGTACACAGTCAATGATTTGAAATCTTTCGCTGTTACGAATCTTAATGAAGTATGCTGCCAATCATGTGTTTTACTACTGTCGAAATTTCCGTTTACCCATTGTGTCGTGCCATCTTTATGATTAATCGCTACGTTCATTTGATAAGGTCCTGCAGAAGCGGTTGAAGAAGTGGCCTTTGAAAACCCTGAAACCGTAAGCTCTTGTCCCGCTTTTCCGTTTACGGAAACCTCCTGGCGAACAAACTTGTCCACCCCGCGCTTACCCGTTAATTTTATTGACTTTTTCCCGGTATACGCTGTTGTTGCATCTACTCCATCCGAAGATGTTAAGGTACCCGGAAAATACCAGCCATCTGCAACTCCGTTCTTATCCGTCATTTCAAAATTACTATTATTTATTAAATTGAAGGCTCCATAATATTCCTCTTCAACTTGTAAACCATCAAAATAAAAGTCTCCCTTACCAGCATTGACATAGGCCTTGAGCGTGAAGGATTCAGTATCACTTGATAGGTCACCAGGGTTAATGACAAGCTGCGTCCGCTCTACATTGCTTGTCCCAGAAAACATCGGACTACTAATGGTTTGAGTCATTTTACCACTTGCGTTTCCGCCGGTAATCACTAATTTAGCATTGGAATTGGCATTGGTCGTTTTCATGTACCCACTGATTACATACTTTTTTTGAGCATTATAGGGGATACGTCCACTTTCGACTGCTGCCGCTGTGGTTGGATTGGAAATTTTAAGTTGCTTTACGCCAAGGTTAGATTTTTGAATCGATATGCCAGTTGAATCGTAGGTGAATGTAGCTGTACCGATTTTTGTCCAATGATCTGGCCATTTATCATTGTTGGCATCTGTTTCAAAACTGCCATTTTTCAAGAGATTTTCACCGATACTTAAAGATGATGTTTCCTCTATGGTATTCCCGTTCGAATCATACTTTACAGCAGAAGATTTCGTTGCTGCATCCGTTGACGCCACATTGTTATTGTTACTGTCATATTCCTCGGTTGATACATTACCTTTCGCATCAATAAATTCGATGGGATTATTGTTTTCATCGTACTTAATTTTTTCTTGCTCATTTAATGTATTGCTGAATGATGTTACATTCCCTGCCTCATCATAGCTATAATCATATGTTGCATTGGAACCCGATTTATTTGCATTTTCATCTTTTTCTTGAATGATGTTATTTTGATCATCATAGTTAAATGTTCGCGTATAATTAAGACCACCGACATCTGAAACAGACTTTATCACGTTTCCGTAAGCATTATGGGTGTATGCTGTTTTAACACCTCTTGATGGTGACTCCAGTTGACTCATTATAGGACAATGTATAATAATCTTTTTGGAGAGCTCCGGCAATTGTAACGGGCTGTTCATATTTTATGAGCTGTTTTTCAGTATTGTAGGTCATGAATAATTTTTTGCCTTTTTCATCCGTATAAGACGTCATTTGATGCTTTGCGTCATAACCATAGCCGGTATTTTGGGTAACGGTTCGTTTGGAATCCGTTTCAGAATATCCAGTCAGGTTGCTGGCTGCATCATACGTATATTTATATTCCCGGTTTGCCGGATCTACAATCGAACTTACCTTGCCGTTGGAACCATAACTGATCGTCATTTTTCTTCCGGATGGATCGGTTACAGATACGAGTTTATTCCCTGAATAGGTGTAAGTCGTTTTATTATTATTCGCATCCATTGCGTTCACTATTTTCCCTGAGGCATCAAACGTTGTATAAGATTCATCCTTTTCTATGAGCTTAAATGTTCCATTTGTGTTTTTCTCAAGTTGTACATAAAAGCCTCCAGGTGAATCACTCACCAAATGCATTCCTTGAAAAAATATGATTCGTGCCATCCTCATCGCGATAAAGGACAAGGTCATCACTTGCAAAAATCAGTTTTTGATCAAGATTCGAACTCCAGCCAAATCCAAACATGCCTGATTCAGCGGAACGGCTATTATACGTACGATTCACGGTTAAAGGCAGGCCGCGTCCATCAATTGTAAAGTCCGTTTCCTCTGTATAAAAGTTACCGTTATACGTATTGACATTGGAGCCCGCTGAGGTCCAAAAACTTTCTAGGCCAATGGGTTCAATCGTATAAACGACAGTTAATTTAGGCTTTTTCAATGGATCTGTAGAGTAATCACTAGAACGAAACATTTTACGATTTACGGTTTCATTTGCATTTATCAGCATGATGCCATGGTTCGCTTTTTTTCCGCTATACCATTCTTTAACAAGATTTGTCATGAAGAATGTATACTCGTTATCTTTTGTCACATTCAAGTTTGATACTTGCGATTCAATTGATGGCTGGTTACTCCAGGTTGCTGAATCGGAAGCCCATGGCTTTGAAATGGGATAAACCCCAACACTTGCTGTATGATCGAATCCATTTAAGTTAGAATGTGAGCTTAATTTTAAATTTGCAGATGTAATCTTTGCACCGCTTAATAAATTTTTCAAATTAAATTTAACTAAAGATCGAGTTGTTCCGTAATATATTTGTTTTCCTGTGATAAGAGAAGGATCCAGCCAGTAATTCACTTTCGGATATGCGGATGAAATGAATGTGTCGGAAGTGGTGTGATCTTGGATTCCAACTGTTGGATCAATGACAATGGGGTATTTCCGTTCTTTTGAATTTAGCCAGCCTTCATCAGCGACTACATCGACATAGGTCTTCCCTTTCTCATGACGAAGCTTCATGGAAAGATCGTGTGAAATATTTTCAGCCGCATCATACATAAAAGGCTTCGTTAAAACGAAAAATTCATTTTTGTCTTTATCTTCAAAATGATATCTCCATTATCGCCTTCTTTTGCTTGTAGACTTTTCAAATTAAACTCATAGGAGAACTTATTTTTTTCAGGCTTGCTCTCAAAAACCAATTCTTCTTTTACGGCATTATTATCGACATGAAAAACTAAATCAGCGTTTGAAAAAACACGAGGATATGTCATACGATTTTCTTCAGCTACACCTTTTACCTTCTTTGCACCGACTAAACCAAATTCAAGCTGCTTATCTTGCTTTTTTAATCGTATCGTTCGATTCTTCTTACTTTTCTTAGAGAACTTTACCTTATAATCATTCGCTTTATTTCCAACAGATAAGTCCCCATCGTCTGATTCAGCTTTTTCAGCGACAATATCATTGTTAATATCCTCCCATTTATTGTCTTTTTCAAAGTGGATGGGTTCTGTATATTCCTCTAGCACATATTCCCGTGTCTTAGTATCAAGGTACGTCTTAGAATTTTCCGTTCTTAGTTCATCCATCTCTTGTAATTCATGTACATCTTTGATTGGTTCGTTCTTCTCTGCAACAGTGACACTTCCCTGAAAAGGCGGAATAATTGATACAATCAGTGCAAGAATCAATGTCCATACTACCAATTTATATTTATTTAGCTTTCTTTTATTAAACTTCATGTAATTTCCCCCCCATTAATTTATGGTCGTGCTGCATAAGTATCGTAAGTGATGTCGTAATTTGTTATTTAATTGAATACTATTGGTACCGGGAATTCAATCAATGAATTCCCTCTTTCACCGGTATATGTTGTCGGGTTTGATGATCTCCAAAAGCACTAGAGACTGATAAATAACCTTTTGTAGGTTTATCTTTTTTGGGTACAGTTGTTGTTTTTAATTGGTGTCATTGTAAACGATGACATGAAGTGGAATCATTTGTTTGGAGGAATAATCAAGTATACATGGGTATATACCGACTTTGTAAACAGGAATCCTTATCCCTTTCTGTTTATAGGAACTTCGAATAAAAAGCACTCCCTAACAACTATTGGAGTAAAAGAAAATACTTGAGCTTGTTTTTTATACCATGGAGCATGACTATGCATATTGGTTAATATTTTTTTTGAGGTACATTCGGAAAAGTATGAGGTTTTTCAGTGGGATTAGCCGGATTGTCGTTCGAATACAAATTATGTGGTTTGTGTTCCCTTGAAGAAATTGAACAACAACACCCTGATTGGCAGCTGCATGTACCAGTCTTCGGTGATTAACTACTAACAAATGAATAATCAACTTACATGGGAGCACCTTCCTGTCAAAGATATGGTTGCTTCTGTATCCTTCATTAGCCCCTCCTATATTTCTACAATTTTCCTCAAATGGAATTAAGGAAAGTATAATTGACCCATGAAAAATAGGAATAGGGCAAAAGGTTAGTAGGTATAATGAACTATAATTTTTAACATATATTAAAAAAACATCATCATAATAGGTATAATTATTCCCACTAACAATTTTACTTTATAAAACATGTTTACACATGAAGTTTTTCGAATGGAGAAATTGAATGACTCGTAGAGTAGACTTTACCCCTGATTTTGGAGTTCGGACAGTTACAAGATACATTTCATTTAATTACTTTCAATGATTTTTGAGAGGATGTGTTCGTTTAATAATATTTCAGTAGAACATTTTTGTTCATTATCACTTGGGGAATTCGGTCAAAAAAAAGAGGAGTATTTGAAGCTTTATTCATAAAAGGGGTAAAGATTGATGTTCCAGTCGTTCACTTGATTTGATAGGTCGGTCTTTGCGGAAGTTTTGGAGAAATGTCATGAGAGGTTTGTTTAAACGATACCCTGTGTACAACTGAGTGATTCCCAATGATTTTTTACACAAAAAGAAAAGACTCCTTCTTGGAAGTCCCATTCTTTTTGTTCATAGGTCTGTTTATTACGGAATATCATGTCCCATCGAGCTTGTTAATATGTTAAACCATTGCTCTTTTTCCATGCTTAAGTTTAGTGAATCAATGGCGCTGTCCAACCGTTCTTTCTTACCGGATCCAATGATTGGAATGATTTTTGCGGGATGCCTCAACAGCCAGGCATACATCACTTCATCGATTCCATTGGCACCGATCTCTTCTTTCACGGTTTCTAACGTTTTTCTTAAACGGACAGCCTTTTCGTTCGATTCCTCAAAGATGCTGCCTCCTGCAAGCGGTGACCATGCCATAGGCGCAACGCCCTTTTCCTGACATAAGTTCAAGGTTCCGTCTTCGAAGTTTTCAAGATTGTATGCCGAAAGCTCCAGCTGATTCGTCACAAGCGGATAGTCTAGATATGATTGGAGCATATCCCATTGCGGTTTTTTGAAGTTCGATACTCCAAAGTTCCGGACCTTTCCTGATTCCTTTAATTGATTAAACGCCTCAGCCGTTTCCGCCGGGTCCATCAGGGGATCCGGACGATGGATAAGTAATAAATCAATATAATCCGTTTTAAGATTCATAAGGGATTGTTCAACAGACTTTATGATATGGGTTTTACTAGTATCGTAATGGTGACTTTTATGGGAAGGACGGTTTTCTGATTGAAGAACGATGCCACATTTCGTAACGATCTCCACTTTATCGCGTAATGAAGGCTTTAATGAAAGTGCGTTCCCAAAAATCTCCTCACACGTATAGCTTCCATATATATCGGCGTGATCATATGTAGTGACGCCCCGATCCATTCCGTGTTCAATAAGAGATAGGATATCCTCGGCAGGAAATCTCCAATCTGCCAATCTCCACATACCGTGTACAATGCGTGAAAGACTAAGATCTTCAGTTAGATTGACTCTTTGCATGTTTTTCTCCCCTTTTATAAAATGATTGCGCTTGCTAATTAGTTGTTTGTTTTTCTATCATGACTACCCTACGTTAATCAGTGACAGTATCTATTGCTGCTGTCATGAACCTAGTATAATTTAAATTTTCGGAGAATCCTAATCTTGAGTGACCCTTATCTGCCATATTCATTTAACTTAGGTTCATGAAGGAGGATATCTCCGCCTTCTCGTTGAAGTTCACACGTTATAAACATAAGAAAAAGGCTGCCGCAGCAACCTCCTGAATATTGTTAGTTCTTTTGTGTTTTCTTGTGTAATTCCACGATTTCTATCGCTAAATCTTTTGTTGTCATGGAAGTCATCAAGTGATCTTGAGCATGGATCAAGAGCATTGGAATATCGAATTTCTCACCATTCACTTCTTGTTGAATCAATGCGGTTTGGATTTTATGTGCCGCAACAAACTCTTGTTCCGCTTCCTTTAATTTATCCTGGGCATCGCTTGATTTACCTTGTTTTTGCAAGGCGATGGCCTCCATTGCACAACTGCGGGCATTCCCGCTATGGAGAATTAATTGAAATGATAATTCTGATAGATCCTCTTTCGTTATCGTCATATTAACACTCCTTATGTTGTTTTGAAATTAATTGGAGGGCCGTACGCAATACTTCCTTGCCATTACATGATCCATTATTTATTGGATTTTAATATTTTTCTTTCTTTTAAAGCCTTCAATCTTTCTTCTAGCATTTTCTGCATTTCAGTTATTCAATTTAATCTTTAAAGAATTAAAATTTTTCTCTTTTCCTATTTAAATTAAAGATAACTGCCATCATTAAAAAATTTCACCTAATTTTTGAAACATATTTATTAAAACAGTAAATTTTTATGACAAACTGCAGCCCTAGACTAGCCTAGTCTAGAGCTCATTTTTTTCTTTTCCTAGTATCAAATTCATTTATTTTCTTTACACTTTTCATTAAAAATAGAATGATATAGCGTAGTTGAATATTTACATAATGAAATTAATGGTTTCTTCCAACGCATCATTTGCATCCGGAGATTTCCCTAGCTCGTAAACGATTTCCCCGTCAATCATCGTCATTTCAACCCGTAATTGATCAATACCGTCGATTGTTACATCCAATATTCGGTCGTTTAGCACAATCAAATCTGCTAATTTCCCTACCTCGATGCTTCCTTTTTGGTCTTCCTCGAAGCTTGCGTAGGCTCCGTTCCAGGTGTACAACCTAATCGCTTCCATGACGGAGATTTTCTGCTCTTCCCCAATGACCGCGCCGGAAGGTGTCAGTCGGTTGACCGCCCCATGAATGCCGATAAGCGGATTGCAGTTCGAGACGGGGCTATCCGAGGCTCCTGCTACGACAATACCAGCTTTTAAACAGGCTCCAATTGGGTAAAAATAGTCGCTGCGAGCGCCTAAGTGCTTAATGTATATATCTCCAAATTCAGTGAAAAAGTTCGGGTTAGGAACGGTCACTATACCCAATTTAGCCATTCGCTCGATGAGATCGGGCATCGCCAAACCGGCATGCTCGATTCGATGTCTGTGATTGTGCCGCGGATATTGTCTAAGCGCTTCTTCGAATGTATTCAACAACATCTCGATTGCAAGATCGCCCTGTGCGTGAGCCGTAATTTGATAACCATCGCGATGGGCTGAGATGAGCGCGTCGTTCATATTCTCTTGCGTGTAATACAGAATGCCGCTGTCTTCCGGATTCGTCTCATATGGCTGACGCGTCGCAAGCGTCGGCGCGGTGCTGGCTCCGTCTATAAAGATTTTCGCCGGACCGATACGAAATCGATCGTCGCCGAACCCAGTGGACAGGCTCGTCTCTCTCATTCGGTTAAAGTTAGGCTCGTGAACGACCATTGCATACACCCGAACCTTTAAGCGACCAGAACGAACCGCTTGCTGTAGGATGCGAAGATTGACCGGCTCGTACCCTCCGGCATCATGAATTGTCGTAATGCCTAACGATACGAAATCGCGCGAAGCGATTTCCGCCGCTCTGGCCAAGACCTCTTCTGTCGGATTCATGACACGTTTTACCGGATCCATTGCTGCTTCCACTAGTAGCCCGTTTAATCTCCCGGACTTGTCCCGACCGAACACTGCACCTTCCGAATCGCCCGATTGGTCGTTTACACCTGCCAATTCCAACACTTTACTGTTCGCAATCATAATGTGGCCGCATTGTCGCACAATTAGAATCGGGTGTACCGTCGACACTTCATCCAGTTCATGTCGGGTTAGGTACCGCCCTTCCAACATAAACATTTCGTTGTAGCCTACTGCTATGATCCACCCTCCTATAGGGATAGATTCCGCCTTCCGTTTCAATTCACAGATAATATCTGCATTGGATTGAATCGATGCGTCTTTGCAATTAATCGCTAGCCTTGTAAGTCCATAACCGAGCAAGTGCAAATGCGAATCTATAAATCCTGGCAGTAGAGTCCTACCTCGCAAATCCATCACTTTGGTGCTCTCTCCGATCCAACGTTTGATATTCTCATTCGTCCCGACTGCTTCAATTCGGTTACGTTTAACGGCAACTGCTTCTGCGATCAGATTGTTCGAATCGACGGTAATGACTTGTCCGTTTACAAATACTACATCAGCAAACATACGATCACCTCTTATTTTTTCTGTAAACAATGACTATACTTTGTTGTGTTCTAGTTTTTCAGCCAATTCAGCCTACAAAACATAATTGATTTCTACTAAGCTTCTACTTGATTCATTGAATCGGCATCTCTGTTTGAGAGATAATTAAAAACCAATGTAATAAACATCTTTCCGATATACAACATTGATTTTTCATCTACATCAAATTTCGGATGATGATGCGGGTATATCGCATTCTTCGTAGGATTCGCACCTCCCACGTAGAAAAACGTTCCAGGAACCTTCTCTAGATATAAGGAGAAATCTTCCATTCCTGTTAACGTATACGGCGGGATTTGTATTACTTTTTCCTCTCCCAGAAGATTTTTTGCTAACTTGTCCGCTTTTATTGTTTCCTCCGGATGATTCCACAAAGCGGGATATCCTCTCTCGTACTTAAATTTCACAGTGGCTCCTGCACCTTCGCAGTTAGATGTTGCGATTTGGCCAATGGCTTCTTCTATCAAAACCTGCACGCTTTCCTCGAAGGTTCGTACCGTTCCAGTAATTTTGGCTGTGTCGGGAATGACATTAAAAGCCTGTCCGCTTTGAAAAGAACCAATCGAGACAACCGCTGTTTTAGACGGATCAACGCGGCGGCTGACGATTTGCTGCAAATTGAGCACCAGTTGGCTGCCCACCACAATTGGGTCTACCGTCAAATGAGGAGTCGCTCCATGCCCTCCTTTCCCATAAACCTCAATTTCAAATGTATCTCCTGCCGCCATTATATATCCCTCTCCAACAGCAACCATACCAAGCGGAAGAATGGAAGATACATGGGCTCCATAAATGACATCGACTCCATCCAGACAGCCATCTTCAATCATGGGCTTTGCTCCTCCTGGAATTACCTCTTCCGCAAACTGATGGATAAAGACAACATTTCCTTCGAGCTCATCCTTCACTTCGCTTAATACTTTGGCTACTCCAATCAAAGCTGCTGTATGAATATCATGGCCGCAGGCATGCATCACCCCAGGTATACGGGACTTGTACTCCACGTTTTTCTCGTCTGATATCGGCAATGCATCGAAATCCGCGCGCAGCGCTACTGTCTTGCCCGGTTTCCCTCCTCTCAAGAGTCCAACTACTCCTCTTCCGCCAACTTCTGTTCTTACTTCCAATCCCAAGTTGGTTAAAAAATCAGCGATCATTTTTGGGGTATTGATCTCCTGGAAGGATAATTCAGGATACATATGAAGATCTCTGCGAAATTTAACCAACTCCGGATATAACTCTTGAAGTCTACTAAATAAGTTTTTTAGCATCATTACCACCCCGATATTTGTTCTAGCATTAATCCACCGGATTGCTTATATACATGATCAACATTTCAGTTCCACCTTACTAAATTTGTTTTCCCATTAGCCAAACACCACTATTTTACTTAGACATTCGACTGTATTTGATCACTCACGTCCCCGTGAGAAACAAGATTGCTGTTTCGAATGGTTAGTCCGAACAGCGCGGAGGACAAACCAGCCGCAATTAAGAACCAGAAAGCGCCGTCGTAAGAACCTTTTAATTCTGAGATGAGTACACCCATCATGATCGGTGCAATGAATCCACCAATCATCGATCCCAGATTCATAATTCCAATCGCGGAACCAATCACACTCTTGTCAAACAATTTGTGAGGGAGTGCGTATACTGCACTAAACACAAAACCATAAAAGATTGATGACAGTGTCAAATAAGTAAAGACCATTCCAACATTAGGTGCGAAGAGTGCTAAAAATAAAAATACTGTGTAAAAAAGTCCATTCATTAAAAAGTACATTTTCTCCCTACCGGAAAATTTGACTAGCAACCAACCACCCGCTGCCGTTCCCAGAGTTGCGGCCGTAGTCGGAAGGAGTCCCAACACCCCTGCAGAAACCAAATCTAAATGGCGTACTGTTACCATATACATGGGCAACCATGAAGACGTGCCCCACGAAGCAATGCTGATTGAAAACCACGTTAGGACCAATGCCCATGTCTGACGAGTTTTCAATAAAGAGAGCATGGAATCCTTGTTTACTGGTTGTTGTTCTTTTGCTTCTTCCAATTGAATCGGAATACGAATGTATTTCCAAAGCAGTACTCCGATGATGACACCTGCTGCTCCAAGAGCAAAGAACACGTTCCTCCAGCCTAACCAGATTAGGAGTGTTGGCACAAGAACACCCGTAATTAGACCGCCAAACGAATTCGATGACATTAAGATGGACTGTGCCTTACCTTTTTCTTTCTGAGGGAAATACTCAGCGATGGCTTTTGCACATGCAGCAGGATATCCCCCCTCCATAATTCCGAACAAAAAACGAATCACGATTAAAGCGGTAAACGACCAAGCGAAACCGGTGAAGACTGTAAAAAGCGACCAGAGGACAATAGAAAAAATAATCACCCTTCGGTAACCCAACTGATCTGTCAGCCAGCCGGCCGGAATTTGCATGATGGCGTAAGCCAAGAAGAAGGCGCTGATTACTGTTCCCGTGGCAGCCGGACTAAGATTGAATTCTTGACCAATTGGCACAACAGCTAGATTCATAACTAACCGGTCCATATAAGAAACCATATAACCCACAAATAGGAGAGACAAAATGAACTTCCTGTTGTCCCCTTGAACAGCCATACCCTTCACAAATCATAACCTCCCCTTAATGATGCCCAGCAAATAATGGATGGCAGCTTGCACCAAGTTTCTGTAAAAAGGCAACTTCCTCTTACGACAGTTCTTCAATTTAGTTCATTACGAATTTACTAACTCAAGTGCATTATTTTTTGTTTTCTTATGGATCTCTTTACCTCCTTTACACCAATTTGTTTATGCAAATTTTATGCCAAGAAAAAGATCACTTTACAATGAAAAAAGGACGTAAACGGGTTTATTTATTTTAATATTCTGAATATTTACGGTATAATTTTTATTAATCGATTCAATTGAATCGAAATTGAATCAACGCTACTCAAAATAATGATGAACTTTGAATTATTTTCGATTCAAAATAAACGGTGGATCCACCCGTTATCAAAGGAGAGACAAGTGATGAATCAGAATATGTCAACCATCGAACCGGAATATTTATTCAAAATCATGAACTTCATGAATAAACCTATTTATATAACCGATAAGAACGGTATGATTCTTTTTGTTAGCGACATGAGCTGTAAGCTGATTGGGAAAAAGAAAGAGGAGCTAATCGGAAAAAACGTCTCACAATTGGAAAAAGAGGGGTTCTTCAAGCCGTCTGTTGCAAAAATAGTTTTAGATAAGAAACAAAATGTCAGCGTCATTCAACAAGGTGGAGAAGGAACAGGGGTAATTACAGGACATCTCATATTGGACAAGAATGATGAACCAAAATATGCAGTCACATTGGGTTATGATATTCCAGATTTCGTCGGTTACAGTTCTCAAATTAAAATTGAAGAATTGGATTCTGCTTTTCGGTATTATTTACAAGAATTACAAAAACTCAAAGCGAAACTTGTACGGACCAAAGAAGTACCTTTTTTTATCGGACAAAGCCGGGTCTATGATATGCTCAAGGAAACAATTGAAAAAGTTGCCTGTGTGGAAACGACCGTTCTTATTACAGGGGAAACAGGTGTTGGAAAAACGCTTATAGCTGAACGTATTCATCATCTGAGTGACCGGAAAGATCGTCCGTTTATCCATCTTAATTGCGCAGCGATTCCGGAATTGCTCCTGGAATCCGAATTGTTCGGCTATCAAAAAGGAGCGTTTACCGGGGCAAATGCGAACGGCAAAACCGGACTTGTCAAACTTGCGGAGAAAGGCACCCTTTTCTTAGACGAGATTGGCGAACTCTCACATTCTTTACAGCCCAAACTCCTTCAATTGCTGCAAAATAAAACATACATGCCGATTGGAGCTTCCCAAACGGTACAAGCCGATGTGCGTATCATTGCAGCTACCAACAGTAATTTGGAGGATATGGTCAAAGAAGGGAAATTCCGGGCTGATTTATATTATCGCCTCCATATTTTACCGATCCGCATACCCTCGCTTCGAGAGCGGAAGGAAGACATCTTTTGTCTCCTTCAGTATAATTTGGAGAAGTTTAATTACTTGCATAACCATAAACGAGTGCTTTCTACAAAAGTGGTCGAAGTGCTTCAAAACTATCATTGGCCTGGAAATGTACGGGAATTGGAAAATATAATTGAGCAGCTTGTCATTATGGCAAAAGAGGATGAAGTTGCAATTCAGGATTTGCCAAAACGCTTGATCGGTTCAGTCTCCGAAGAGGTTTCTATCTCTTTAAATGCAGGAAATTCTTTACATGAAGTTTTGGAATGCGTCGAAAAAAGAATGATCACACAAGCATTCCATCATCATAAAACAACCCGCGATGCGGCAAAAGCACTGGGCGTTACTCAGTCATTATTTATGCGAAGGTTGGCGAAATATGAGATTACAAAAGAAGAAAAATAAGCTGGAACGGTGGATGCCGCCGTAACTGATAAAAATGTTAGGAAACCTTGACAGTGTGAGGGGCCAACCAAAAGTCATGCTTTTTTGTAAAAAAAAAAGCACTTAACCCCTTGGTAAAGTGCTTTTTTCAATTTTTCACCTCATTCGCTTTCTGCATTCTCCTTATTCTGGAGATGACGCTGCCAACCAGGCTTTCATTATTCTTTAATATCCCACTGCGGATTCCAAACGACTTCCCAAAGGTGTCCATCAGGATCTTGAAAGTGTGCAGAGTATCCTCCCCAGAAAGTGTCATGTGCCGGATCGGTTATGATCGCGCCAGCTCTTTTTGCTTTTTCCAACACAATATCCACTTCCTCTTTACTGCCTACATTGTGACCAAGGGTAAATTCAGTAGGACTTGCCGGAGACAAAGGAACCTTGGCCTCATGAGCTATATCCCTTCGATTCCATATGGCAAGCTTTAGGCCTTCTTGCAAGTCCAAAAAGGCAACGGCTCCATGCTCAAATTCTTTGCCCACTATTCCTTCTGTTTGAAATCCCAGGCCATCCCGATAGAATTCCAGCGATTTTTCCAAATCATCCACACCTAATGTAATGACAGTAATACGTGGCTTCATGATTGTCCCCCTTCTTACTTAGTTTCTCCTTCTATTGTTTACCAACGCTTCTAGTTCAAACCAAATCAAAATAAACAGGTTTTTTTGTCAATCTAAACTGAATTCCTGTATAGTAGAATGATTAACTGATCCAGCTCGAATATCAGGATTTACTCATTCACTTTACTTAAAATGTAATGATCCGCAAGGAAAAGCGATTATCAATGATTTCATTTATCCTCACCTTGAAACGTTTTCTAAAAGCGCTCTGGTCCGCTTTTAAACTGAAGAACTTCCAGGTTCTTTTCGTCTTGGTCCTCGTTATGTTATTTTCCGGCACGATTTTCTATGTTAAGCAGAAAGGTCTTACTGTGATTGATTCCCTTTACTTCTGTGTTGTTACTCTTAGCACGGTTGGGCATCCCAGCTTTGAACCGCAGACAACATTAGGAAAAGTGTTTACAATGATTTATATTGTAGGCGGCACCGGATTATTTATGGGCTTAATAGGATACCTAGCATACGCAATCATAAAGAAACCGGAAAACGAGAGCAACAGCAACAAAATCTTAATGCATAGGAATGCTTATAATAATTGGCATTCCTTTTTGATTGGTGTAAATAATCGCTTCTAATCAAATCCCCATCTAAATGAGTCCCTTCTGCATAAACTTGGTTAATTTTAACATTACCTATCTTTTTTTTCATTATTTTTCACTAATCCAATTCATTGGTTGGTATTGAAAGTGTAAAATTTCTCTCCACTTTAACCGCTCTTTATCCAAGAAAAGGCCCCTCTTGTTTGAGTGGGGCCTTAATATGTTGCATTTAACCTTCAAGCTCTTTTTTCTTGTTCAAGAGTTGGAAGTATTCCCTATCCAATTCCTCTTTTTCCTCTTCCTTCATAACATTGGATAGTTTACCAAGTGTCTCGATGATTTGCACTTCAATCATAAGAAGCTCAGCCTGTTTATCTTCAAGGCCATCCTTGCGAGTGGCCGATTTTGTTGATTCCTTATTTATAACACTTACTCTCGGAGGTTCATTTTCAAATGAAAGTGAATGTGTTGCAAGAGATTGGATCAATGAACGATCATGAGTCACAAAAACGATCGTTCCTGGATATGCTTTTAACACTTCGGTTAAAGCCTCTTTAGTATGAATATCCAGGTAATTTGTAGGTTCATCCAAAACCAGTACATTATAGTTTCCCAAAAAAACTTTTGCTAGGGAAGCCCTGACTCTTTCCCCACCGCTTAAAAGTGAAACTTGTTTGTGAACGTCATTTCCTTTAAAAGCTAATCGTGATAATAGTGTACGAATGAAGGCTTGATTGTAGGGACTGTCCTCCAATATATTTTCGAGAACCGTTTTACTTTCACTCAAATTTTCTTGTTGTTGGGCAAAAAATCCAATCTTTGCTGGCATCGCGACATATAAATCTGGGTGCCTTTCCACTATCTTTTTCAATAATGTCGTTTTTCCTGAACCATTTTGACCATTGATGGCGAGTCTGCAAGCTAAGGGGACATCTCCAAAAATATGTTGTTTCAGCACCCGTGACCCGACTTTCAGGGAACAGCCATTAAATCGAATGACCCTTTTGCTATGCAAAGATGGAAATTCTGAAATATCAAAGATGATGGGGGGATCTTCCCTCGGTTTTTCTTTTTTTGCTAATTTTTCGATTCGAGTTTCGATCGCTTCAGCAGAACGGTTCAATTTCGCCTTCTGTTTCCCGGAGCTCCGTTTATGCAGCCTTGCTTCTGAATTACCCATTCGTTTAGGGGCTTTCCTAATTGAATCGGATTTGGCTTGAAGGTTTTGTGCAGCCTGTTTCAACCGGTTCTTTTCACGGCTATACTCTTCATATTGCTTATTTTCCTTTTCTGTTTTTGCCTGCTTTTGTTTGATATACGCTTCGTAATTCCCTTCATATACCGTTACCTTGCCTTGCTCAACTTCCCATATTGTTGTACATAGATGATTCAAGAATGCTTTATCATGTGAAGTAAGCAAAATAGCGCCATTAAAAGATTTTAAATCCTTTTCCAATTGTTCAATTCCGGATATATCCAAATGGCTGGCAGGTTCATCCGCGATCAATACATCCGCATTGGAAGAAAGGGCTGCAGCGATTTTTCTTCGAGTTCGTTCACCGCCGCTTATGATTTCTTGATCCTCATCGGGCAGTTTCCATATGCTCGTTAATACCCCGCTTATTTCTTGTTCAGTTTCTTCCATCTGCGGGATATAGCTGACTGTTCCATAGCTCTCGATATGACCGGAATCGGCTTCCCTCACTCCCGCTAGTATAGAAAGCAGGGTCGTTTTACCTTCTCCATTCCTGCCAACCAAACCAACACGGTCATGACTGTAAAGATGAAGTGTATCGACGGAAAGAACTTCACGGCTTCCGTAGCTTTTCTTTAAATCATTCGCTTTTAAAAATAACATAAAAAAATCCCCCTCCATTTTTCTAGAGAGAGATCGCCTGTTACTAAATTAATATACATAAACCAAATATACCTCTTCTGATTGGATATCAGAAAAAGTAATTGTATATGAATTAGTACCTATAAACGAACAGACGAATCCCATCTCTAAACATAATCATTAAAAATCTCACATGGGTATCCAAAAAGATTCTTGTTCAAATGAAAAAATGAATTCACTTTACTTACCGATAAAGCAAACAAAGTGACACGTATTTGCATTGAACATATCTAACCGATTGCACCCATTGAAATTGATTCAGATTTACTGTTTATTAGATAAGATTACTGCTTCATTGTATAAGGTACCTTTTCCTTCCAATGTAATGAATTAATGATTGCATATTATTCATATGTTTGTAAAGCAGATTTATACCTTTTTTGTTAATTCATATTGAAAGAGACAGTTAATTGGGCTCTACATGGACATGAACGTCATACACTCCATGATCTTTCATCATCACTTTTTCTACATGTGTCGCTATATCATGTGCTTCTTTAATATCCAAGGTGGAATTGACAAGGATCACAACATCAATCACTTCATTGTTCCCGTAATTTCTTCCTTTAATTTCTTTTATCCCCTTGACTCCATCCACATTTGTAATTACATCCTTATATAGATGAATTTTATTTTCATCAAAACCGTCAGAAAGTTCATGCGAGGCTTGACTGAATATATCCCAGGCTGTTTTGCATATTAATAATCCAACAATGATGGCAGTAAGGGGATCAAGCCAAGGCATGTTTAATTGGGAGCCGAAAATCCCTATAGCTGTTCCTATACTTACCCAAGCATCGGAAATATTATCTTTCGAAGCTGCCATAACTGCTTTACTGTTAATTTTCATAGCAAGCTTTTTATTATATCGGTATACAAAATACATGGCTATTGCTGATAAAACACCTACATATCCGGCAATAATGTCAGGTGATTCCTTTCCACCTTTAAGCATGGAAGCAACAGCATCTATCAATACTTGTACACCAACAGCAAACATGATAAACGAAGCTACCATTGATGCAATCGTTTCACTCTTCCAATGGCCATAACCATGATCTTTATCGGGGGGTCTTTGTGCTAGCCTTAAACCGATCAGTACGGCAAGTGACGCGATAATATCAGTCGTGTTGTTCAGCCCATCCGCTTTTAAAGCCGCTGAGTCGCTTATGTATCCGATAGCTAGCTTCATGACTGATAGACAAATATAAGCAATAATACTGATGATTGCACCACGTTCGCCTAATTTGAGGTCATTATATTTTTGTTCTTCCATTCAACTTCCCCCCACAATTAAGTACCTGAATATCATATCAACTTAAAAATGGGTGGGTCTATAGCAACCTTTTTGTATCTCTTTATATAAGTAAGTGATATATAACTATGTTGCATGAGGCAAACTATCTGAAAAGAATGATATTGATGAATCCCTGACGAAATCCCCGGATGTCATCCCCGCAAAATATCCTAATTCAACTGAGATTCATATGTATTTTCGACTGTAAAACTAAATAAAGTTCCGCTTTCATTAGATTCCAAATTATATTTTATATATAGTGTCTTAGCTATATCCTCAATTATTTTTAAGCCAAGTCCCTTACTTTTACTTTCGATATTAAAACCAATTCCATTATCCTTGATACTGACCACATTATTTTCAATGGTTATCACAAGTTTATCAGCCTTCGAATGGTTTAATACATTTTGAAAGACGTTATCGAATAACCTTTGCAGCCACAAGTCATTACTCATCCATTCCAGCTCTCCATTTAAAGGATGATATATTAATTCAATACCATGCATGTTATACAAATAGCCCCATTTTTTAACCATCATTTCTAATAAAGCGTGCATATTCACTTTATCATTCAAGATATAAGAATTATCTAATTCAGCTGTGGATTGAATATTATATTCATTTGTTAATTCAGAAATATAATTTATTTGTTGATATAGTGATTGTAATAGTGGAGCTTGTTCCTTATATTGGCCTTCTAAATAAAATAATTGTAACCTTACTGCTGTTAAAGGTGTATTGATGTCATGCCTTAATTTATTTAAGAGTTCCTTTTTCATTTCCTCTTGTTGCTTTAATTCCAATTCCCGATAGGTCGTTCTTTCAATTAGTAAGTTTACCGATTTAGTTAATTTCCCGATTTCATCATTGTTATTAACCTCTAATTTATTCGGAATTTCCTCATCACTAGCTAAATTCCTGATAGTTTCATTCAATATATTTATTTTATTTAATAGTGAGTTAATAGATTTGGAAAATAAGAAGGCTAACAATAATAATGATAAAATGAAAACTCCCAGCATTGTAGGATATGCAAAAGATTCATGAAAAGGAATGTCACCATTTTTAGTTTTAAAGGCCCAATCATAAATTAGTGACATAAGGATACTGATCATCAGTAAAATACATGGCACGCTAATAACGGCACTGAATAACAATAGCTGGTATTTTTCCTTTAATTTCATTTCTTTATATAGGTATTCAATCTATACCCTTCTCCATATATATTTTGGATGATTTCACCGGTGTTATCATTGATTTTAGTTCTAACTTTTTTTATATGTACATTCATAATATTTTGATTCCTATCTTCGAGCTGCCATAAATATTCAAAGAAATGTTCTTTCGTTAAAATCCGATCCCTATTTTCATATAAATAGAAAAAAATTTTACGCTCTATCGCAGTAAAAACCACTTCATTATGCAAGTCATTATTGAATACCCTCTTATGTTCGGCATCAATATATAAATGTTTAATTTGTGCGAAAGTACCATATTGACTTTCCAGCAACTTCTCCATTCTTAGTAATAGCTCCTTGGGATCAAAAGGCTTAGTCATATAATCCTCACCAATTCTCAAACCTTGAAGTTTGCTATCCATATCATTTCGGGCAGATAGAAAAATAACTGGAATATTCAATCCTAGACTTTTTAGTTTCTTTGTAATTTGATAGCCATCATCTCCTGGCAGCATAACGTCCATAATGACTAAATCGATTTCATTGATGATATCATTAATATCTTTTCCTTCTTTTATCCAACATACATTGTACTCTTCGCGTTGCAAAATTTTTTTCAGTAAATCACCAATCATCCAATCATCTTCAACAATTAAAATATTATATCTTTTCATCACAAAGCCTTTCTTTATTCATTTGATAAATTTCATGGAAAGATCATATATCACATCAGGCGCATACAAATAAATGCTGTGCGTCCCTTTCAGTTTTATTACATCCGCTTTTAATAGTTTCTCTGCAAAATCCTCATAATCTTCGTTTTTTTGTTTTGTATATTTTGAATTTTTATTTTCATCGGCTATCGCATCTAAAAATAAAATGGGTGTATCTTTTGGTATTGGCAAGTTAACTGATTTTGTACCATTATTGTAACTCTGTAAAAGTTCTTGCTCCATATCATCATTAAAAAACTGTTTATAAGATAGTGTTTTATACATTTCCTTTTCATGGTCAGTCAAAAATGATTGCCGGATCACTTCGGGATTATAAACAGCAGAAGGTACAAGACGGTGCAAACCCATTTTCGTTAAAAGATTCACTCCTCTTACTGTCAATGAATCAACCATGCCCATTTTATGAGTCACATATTGGTGCGGTAAACCAATATCCAAAGCAATAATTCCCTTTACTTCACTCGGGTATTTTTGTGCCCAGTAAATAGCCTCAATACCTGATACCGAGTGTGGAACCAAAATATAAGGAGGTTTATTTCCACTTTCCATTAACGATTTCCTGCTTTGTTCCAATATTGTATCGATATCCCTATCATCATGAAAAACATCACTGTATCCATATCCAGCTCTTTCAATGACTGCAATCTTATTTTCTTTTGCAAACTTACTATATAATCCTTTCAATTCATAAACAGGAGCAGCAATTCCGGAACCGGACATAAAAACGTATGTATCCTCACCGCTGCCTTCCGTATATACATTAATTTCTTTGTTATTAAAATCAACGGGTGTCCCTTCACTAGTTAATGATGATTCCTTTCCCTTTTGATAATTATGGTAGATAAAAACAGCTATCGCTACAAATAAGATCATAGCAAAGAAGGTAAAAAATATATTCTTTGATACTTTTACTATTTTTCTCATATAGAAAACTCCTTTCAAGTTATACTGAAAGGGTATATGTTAAAAATAAATTTCTAATAAATTTTCTTTGTATATTTTCACTAAGAAAAGTTTAACTTTTAATGACCAGTGAATTTCATTAGAAAAAGGCTGCGCCAAAGCAGCCCTAACTATTGAAGGAAAGAAACCCTCTACCCTATTCCTACGTATAAATAATATTATATGTAGGTTTAAGCACCCCGTTTGGATATTGTTTCATTTCAACTAAATCCAATTTTAGACTTGGCTTAACACTGCCGAAAAGAGGGATGCCTTCACCGATTATGACTGGATTCACTTTCAGCACCAATTGATCAATGAGTTTATGTTTCAATAACGTTCCAGCCAGTTCTCCGCCCCCGCAAAGCCATAGCTTTCCGTCACCTTGCCACTTAAGGTTTTCAATAAACGCAACGGCGTCACCTTCGATAAGTTCTACCTCCTCATTCGATTCAAACTGAAGGGAGCTCGAAAATATATAATGTTTCAAACCCTTATAACCTGGTTCACCCGGTTTAGCTCCGAATTGAAATCCAAATTCATATGTTTTACTACCCATCAACACCGCTTCATAATGCTGGATATCGGATAAAAAGTCCGGGACATGCTCTCCTTCAAATAAGAAAAAAGAATGATTGATATCCCCTTCCAACATTGCTTGGTCGGCAATGAAATTATCCAGTGAAACTGCTACATGATATACCAATTCTGCCACTTAGCATCCCTCCAAAAGTGATTACACATTTTACCCGAACAAAGAGTGTGCCATAACCGATTGTAAAAGGTATCAGATAGCCATATCGATAATTCTTTTGATATGGTCTTCATTTGTTTCGACACCCAATTGAGTACATAAGTATTCATTTAGTCTGAGGAATTCCGGGATCATACGTCTCAGCGTTTTAATAATTTCATTTGAATTGCGCCCACAATCCCAACTTTCCAACAGGGATAATTGCTTTCCAGCTAATTTACTTCTATTGCCCTCGATTTTTGTCCATGCTCCATAGGGGACATCCATATGTTGTTCCATTTCCATATACCAACCAGACACAATCAGCCACCGTATCCTATCAAGATTGGATAGTGCATATAACATTTCCCTTCTCATAACGGCCCTGTAAGTTTCATGGACAAAAGCAAGCAGCTTTCCTCTCCAATGCTCAACTTCATCCGGTGTAGGTTTATACACTTTCTTTGCCGATTCCTTAATAACAGGACTCATAATATTAAAAGGATCATAGATGACTTCTACCTCTTTTAACCAGATGGAGGGAACAATTTCCTCAGGTGCATGATACCAGCTATCCACTTTCACAAAGGTATTATAATGAGTGACGACATACGGTGAATAAGGATTGCAGTCTTCGTGAAATGAAACATCTCCCCAATTATTGGCTCTCTCCCTTTTTCCCATTAAAAATTCTGCTTTACGTTTTGGAATTACAATGGTGTGCAAATCTATATCGGAGTAGTGATCATCGTTTCCTTTTGCTAATGAACCAGCTATGTAAATAGCCAAAACATCAGGATCTGCCGTTAAATCTTTTAATGCTTTTTCCAAAATAATATCGCGTTGTTTCGGTAAATACGCATCTCTTTCTATATGTTTGCTAACGAATCCCGCACACAAGACCATCTCCTTTTTTTGTAAAACCGTCAAAGTAATATATATTCGTGAATTAGAATAAAATCCCTTTAGCAGTATTGCCGTGTCAGATATATATACCGCTTCTTACCGCCTTGTTTTCTTTGCTAAGTACCTGCTTTACCGGGTATCTATCCATGCATCTTCCGATATGATATTATTTTGAATATTAAGTTAAAAGGAGGCATCATTTCATGTTTTTTGCAAATACCCCCGAACCGCCCTATTACGCTTGCATTTTCACTTCCCAAAGAAGCGATAAGGATGCCGCAAGCTATAATTCAACCGCTGAATTCATGGATGAACTTGCCGCTAAACAAGATGGCTATTTAGGAGTCGAAAGCGTGAGAGATCAAAACGGGTTAGGAATTACCATATCCTATTGGAAGTCCTTGGATGCCATAAAGCTTTGGAAGGAAAATGCCGCTCACAAAAAGGCACAAGAAAAAGGTATGAAAGATTGGTACTCGTCATACACTACCCGAATTTGTAAGGTTGAAAGAGATTATACAAGCAAATGAGTAAACTAAGATTTATGTATATATAGTTATAAAAAAACCGCTCTACTATTTTGGGTTTGTAAATTTAAACGTTGATTTTCCATTCCAGGCACTCGCTTTCCGCGGGCGGTCCGGGAGCCTCCTCGGCGCTCTTCGCGCCTGTGGGTCTCCCTTGGACGCGCTTTTCCCGCAAGAGTCTGGTACCTTCCATTTTAATCAACTAGATTTTTTTCACTTTAGGATGTTCATCCCAAACCATGTTAAAGACTAATTCCCATTATGGATTTTTACTGTTTTGTGAAACACTTATTAAATTGGACAATTTCACCATACCCTTGGAGAGTAACTTTCAGATACCAAAGCACTTTGCGGTTAGAACTTTTTTAACTGAAATCAAACTAGCTTTCCATTGAGTTTGTCTTCAGCATGAGACCGCTAAACCCCAATTGGTGATCATCCTCTCAGCAAAATCGTAAAAGAGCTTCGGGATGAATGCATTCCGAAATCCACTTTTGTCGACAAACAGGGACCGCTTCTTAAATGATCTTCACAATGAATTAATTAAAAGGAAATTCCGTTAAGATCTTCTTTTATGAGTGAGTACATGTATAAATCATCGAATTTGCCACGGGTAAATTCATAATGCCTAAGAAGTCCTTCTCTTCTAAATCCTTGTTTTTCCACTAGTTTTTGGGATGGGTGATTATCAGGTTCAATTAAAGCTTCAATCCTTTCCAGGTGAAAGTGGCGATAACCATACATAACTACGGCTTCCAATGCTTCACTCGCAATGCCTTTTCCCCAATGGTCTTTACTTAATTCATATCCAATTTCAGCACGATGGTGTTTGGTTACCATATTCAGAAAACCACAACTTCCTATAACCTTACCGGAATCTTTTAATGTAATTCCCCATCTAATTCCCGAACCTTTTTCGAATATAGATTCGTACCACTTAATTTCATCCCATACATCATTTACTGTATCGAATGGATCTAAACCCATAGGCTTCACCACATCTGTATCAGATAGATATTTGAACATGTCACCCGCATCTTCCAGTGTTACTTCCCTTAATATCAATCGTTTGGTTTCAATAACCGGAAATACCTTCTCCATCAAATTCCCTCCTCTAAATCCCCTTTTCCATATTTAACTATTTTAATCATTACCTAATTAAAGAAGATAATCAACGCATTATTGCTTAAAAAATTAATGTTAATAACTAAAAGGCGTCCCTACTTTCCTAGAAACGCCTTTTTCCCGTTTTATTTAATTCCTTCATTAAATGAATTTTTTGTTTCCTTTACTGCTGAAATGATTAAAAACATGGTCTTCGATTTTCATCTTTCATTTCAGGAACACTTTTTTTACATTTCATTAGAAGGCATCGGTTCCTTTACTGCTTTATTGCTGAACAAAACAACTTAAGTGCTATTAGTGTTTAAAATTCAATATGAGGCAAAAAAAACAGCCATTAATATTTGTTGTCTTTTATTTTGACAACAATAAATAGGCAGCCCTGTTTTGTTGTCCATCAATGTCCATATAGGACCCTTCCCACCCTTTGTACATAGTCTGAAGGGTAAACAAAAAAAGGAGGATTTCTTGAATGTATAATTATAACGCTTATTACCCTAATGTGCATTATTATATAGATGGAGAACGAATACCTGGCCCGGGCGGCCGTCAATGGGACGGACACGGCGGTGGTCATGGCGGCGGTCATGGTGGCGGTCATGGTGGCGGTCATGGTGGCGGTCATGGTGGCGGTCATGGCGGCGGTCATGGCGGCGGTCATGGCGGCGGTCATGGCGGCGGTCATGGCGGCGGTCATGGCGGCGGTCATGGCGGCGGTCATGGCGGCGGTCATGGCGGCGGTCATGGCGGCGGTCAATGGGACGGACACGGTGGTGGTCATGGCGGCGGTCAATGGGACGGACACGGTGGTGGTCATGGCGGCGGTCAATGGGACGGACACGGTGGTGGTCATGGYGGCGGTCAATGGGACGGACACGGTGGTGGTC
>NZ_JBFTMS010000015.1:0-119178 GCF_056397085.1 Peribacillus sp. 05N428
ACTAAAGCAGAGGGGAGTCCCCTCTGCTTTAGAGCATTATCTAAAAGTACACACTGTAATATAAATTGAAACGCCGTATACGCGAACCGTACGTACGGTGTTGTGAGAGGGGCGAAAATAATACATTTATTTTCCCTCTACTCGATTTGAAAAAACTACAAATGAATGTTCCATACTCTGAAATTTTTTCCTTCATTAGAGCAGAATTCCTAAAGAAAATCTTTAAAGAAAATATATAAATAAAACCCTCTGAAAGGATTCTTTATAGTTTATATCATTGAGAATAAAGGAAAGGGCCGGCACTCAAATGGTGTCGTATTTTTATGGATAAAGAAGGTAATCATCTCCTTTTGTCGAAATTATAGGGGAGAAAGAAGGTGAGATTATCAACAATGGATATTATATTGTAATTGGTGCATCTATTGCTGCTATATTCTCTGTATTAACTACTTTATTAAATTCATGGATTGCTAATAGGAAATCAACGCAGGAATTTAATAGGGACCATTCCTATAATCAACTTAAGGAATTGTACTTGTCTTTATACGGTATAGTTTCCCAGTCTGAATTTATAAGATATCGTTATAAATTTGATGAACAGTATAGTCTTATGGAAATACCATTTCTTGAAATGCAAAATGAAATAAAGAAAACAATGTTTGATTTCAAGGTAGGGGCACAAACCTCAGTTTCAATTCAAGAAACGGATATTACTAAATTAAACAAAAAATTATTAGTGGATTTGACTTTGGAAAAGAAAGAGTTCGCTTCACAAAAATTAATTAAGTTAGCCATAGCATATAGATATAGTCATAATTTTTATCTTAAAAGTGGCTTATCGGATAGACAAAGAGAAGAACATCAATTATATGAATTGATACTTATATATGAATTAGTGATAACAATAATTAAAGAGACCAATGAAAAGTTGAGAGAATGTGACATGGATTATTCCATAAATGAACTTGAGTATGGGGTTTTGGACTACAATATTTTTATGTCGATTGATGAATACAAAAACCTAACAAAAGATAATAAAACAAGTTAAAGCATCCAAACCATGGGTGCTTTTTATTTTGGAGAAAGAAGGTGAGGAATGAGTATTGATGGCTGAATACATGACAGAAGCACAGAAGAAGAAGTTCTATAGGACAAGTGACTGGAACAAGCTAAGGCAGCAGGCATTGGTGAGGGACAACTATGAGTGCCAACAGTGTAAGCGTGAAGGCAAGGTGCATGTGGACTCAATCAAAGTACAAGGTGAACGTAAGAGTGTAGAGCTCAACGTTCATCATAAGTATGAGATTGAACACTATCCGCAGCTTGCTTTGGTATTGGACAACCTCGAGACGGTCTGCCTGAACTGTCATAACAAGATACATGATCGTGTGTTTGGAGAACAGAAAAAGAAAAAATGGAATGATGAGATGTGGTAACACCCCCGGGTCAAAAACTTTTGCCTATATTTTTTCACCCCGGGGACCGGGGGAGGGGGTCGTTTTTCCAGATTCATTATCGTTTTTTGATGTAAGGGGGGTGAAATCATGGCAGTTAAGGTGAAAAAGCTAAAGAAACAGCTATTGTCTAAAATTGACCAGACTGACTTGATGCAAGTGGAAAAAGTGGAAAGGTACATCAATCTCGTCGAACTTTTTAACAATTTGGATGAAGACATTAATAAACATGGAACGATGATTGAAATCATCAATGGATCTCAACAATTTAATAAACCGAATCCTGCGATTGCTGAAAAGGTGAAAATTAGCGGATCTCTATTGAGTATCGAAAAGAGTTTTGATTTTGAAATTGAAGAGGAAAGCAAACCTAGCGCTAGTGATCTAATTTGATTTCAAATAAATATGTACAGGATTATATAGACCTTTACGAAAACGGAAAGATCCAACTCAATAAAGAGCGCATTATGTTACTCGACCATTTACAAGAAAGAGTCTTGACCAGGGATGATTTATATTTTGATGAAACTCTTATAGAGAATTTCATCAAATTTGCAGAGAAATGGTATTTTCCATTGCAGCCTTTTCAAAAGTTCATAGCTGCCTTTGTTTTTCTTTTTTATAAAGAAGATGATTCCATTTTTTACGAACAATTTCTAATCTTCATGGCAAGGGGCGGCGGTAAAAATGGGTTTGTATCTGCACTCAGTCATTTTTTTCTCAGTCCTTTACATGGAATACCTCGATATAATATTTCCATTGTCGCTAATAACGAAAAGCAGTCTAAGATTTCATTTAAAGAAATCTATGAAGCGATTGAGGTAAACAAAGTTCTTGAAGATATGTTTTATTGTACGAAGGTTGAAATCACCGGTAATGATACAAAAAGCGTCCTTCAATACCATACTTCCAATGCCGGGACAAAGGATGGTCTCCGTGATGGAGCAGTTATCTATGATGAAATTCATCAATATGAAAATTTTGATGTTGTAAATGTATTCTCTAGCGGACTTGGTAAAGTACCAAACGGTAGGGAATTTTTTATTGGGACTGATGGATATGTTCGCGAGGGCTTCCTGGATAAAATGAAGGAACGTGCCATGAACATCCTGGAAGGGAAAGAATTAGACGACCCACTTTTCCCGTTCATTTGTAAAATTGATGAAAACAAAGAAGTGGATGATCCCGATATGTGGGAAAAGGCAAATCCAATGTTTAGTGAGCCCAGGAGCGTTTATGCAAAGAGGTTATTTAAAAAGGTCCTAACTCAATTTAAGCAGCTAGCGAGTAATCCCTCGAATCGTGAAGAATTCATGACAAAGAGAATGAATCTACCAGAAATCAACTTAGAAAAGGTCGTTGCACCGTGGGATGAAGTTTTAGCGACTAACATAACATTGCCGGAATTGAAAAATCGAACATGCATAGGTGGCTTAGATTATGCATCCATCCGAGATTTTGCAGCTGTTGGCCTTCTTTTTAGAGTTGAAGGTAAGTACATTTGGGTAACACATAGTTTTGCTAGAAAACAATATTTAGAAGTGGCCAAGTTAAAACCGCCTATTTACGAATGGGAAAAACAAGGGTTACTCACCATCGTGGATGAGCCTTCCATTGACCCACAACACATTGTCAATTGGTTCTTAGAGCAAAAGAAAAAGTACGGTTTAACTAAAGTTGTCTCCGATAATTTCAGAATGGATTTACTCCGCCCGTTATTTGAGGCAAATGGTTTGGACTATGAAATTGTCCGGAATCCGAGAGCCATCCATTCCTTGCTAGCTCCTAGAATCGAGGACGCATTTGCCAATAAAAAAATTATATGGGGCAAAAATCCGTTAATGAATTGGTATGTAGGCAATACAGCCGTGAAAATCAAAAATGATGGAAATAAAGAATATATCAAAAAGGATGAACACAGGCGTAAAACGGATGGTTTCCAGGCGTTTATCCATGCCATGTATAGAGCTGATGAAATCGTTGAAATGGACATAAGCAGCTCATTGGATTTAATGGACAGTTTAGTTTTCTAAAAAGGGGGTGAAAACAATCGGGTTATTTGACAGTATCTTTTCTAAAAACAAAGCACTGGCATCGTCTTATGATTATGAGTTTGCTATTGAAGCAACAAAAAAAGTGTATTTAAAAGAAATTGCATTAGAAACATGCATCAATTTTATTGCTCGAACTATTTCTCAAACCGAATTTCGTTATATGCGTGAACATGAAAGGATCCGCAATGAGTTAGATTATGCTTTTAATGTTCGTCCTAACACCGATATGACGGCATCGGACTTTTGGCAAACTGTTATCGCTAATTTAATCGGTGATAATGAAGTGCTCATTATTCCTTACCAGGATCAATTGCTAATTGCAGACTCTTTCATTCGGAATGAATACGCACTTTTCCCAGACACATTCCAAAGCGTTACGGTGAAAAACTTCATGTTCAACAGAAAAGTGTGGAATATGGATGAAGTGATTTATCTTACTTACAATAACAAGCGTTTAACATCTTTTATGGATGGATTAATTAATGATTATGCCGAGCTATTCGGGTCATTAATCGAATCATCTAAACGAAGCTTTCAAATTCGTGGGGCTATCAAGTTCGATACATCCCATGATTTGAACGACACGGAAAAAACACAGTCTCTCATCGATAAAATCACAGGGGCCGTCAGGGATAAAGTAACAGCCATCTTCCCTTTGTTTAAAGGCATCAGTTACGAAGAATTTTCAAACGGAAGTGTAAAGGGTCCAAGCCACGAGGATATTAACAAGGTAAAACGAGCCTTGATAGACGATGTAGCGAACATATTGGGTATCCCTATCAATTTATTGCACGGGGATGTTGCAGATCTTGATAGCGGCTTAAAAGCTTATATTAAGCTATGTATCAATCCACTGGTTAAGAAAATAACAGATGAATTAAACGCAAAAACAATCACGCGACAGGAATATCAAGATGGGGAACACATTAAGGCAATTGGCGTAAAAGTGAAAGATATATTTGAACTTGCTGCAGCGTTTGATAAGTTAATAGCGTCAGGTACATTTACACGAAATGAATTGCGTGAGGAAGCTGGATTTAATCGTTCAGACAATCCGAAACTTGATGAATTTATATTAACTAAAAACTATGAAAGCATCGATGAACCGAAGGGAGGTGAAAATGAATGAAGAAAAAAATCCAACAAGTAGCGCATAAATTTACAAACAGTCTTGATGGCGATGAACATGCCATGACAATAAGCGGGGCAATTGGTCAGGGTGGATGGTTTTATGATGCCACGTCAGCAAATGATGTACGCAGGGCTTTAGATGGTGTTACGGCATCTACCATTCGCATTAAGTTAAATAGCGGTGGAGGCGATGCTTTTGACGGCATTGAAATTTACAACTACTTAAAAGATCATAGTGCACATGTCATTGTAGAGGTTACAGCCCTGGCAGCTTCAGCGGCTTCCATTATCGCAATGGGTGCAGATGAAATTATCATGCGTACCGGTTCAAATCTAATGATTCATGAAGCAGCAACATTTGCTTATGGTACAAAAAGTGATATTCAAAAAACCATGAATGCTTTAGAAACGATTGATGAATCAATTGTTTCCATCTATAAACAGCGCACAGGGTTAAGCTCTGAGGAAATCAGGAATATGATTGAAGCTGAAACATGGTTAACGGCAGAAGAGGCACTGGAAAAAGGGTTTGTCGATTCGATTGAAACTGCTGAGGATCCGGATGAACCAGAGAAAGATGATTTTATCAATTTTACCAACGAACAAATGAATAGCATCGTTGCTAAAGTAACAACTAATCTACAGAAGAATATTAAACAAACAAATGAACCTAAGCCTGTGGCGAAAAAACGAGGGTTCATTTTTTAATTGGAGGAAAAATAATGACCATTAAATTAACTAATCATACAGCAGCATATAACGATGCTAAAAAAGCATATGCAAAAGTGGTGAAAAATGAAGGATCAACTCCCGAGCAAATCGAATCAGCTTGGAACACCATGCAAGATGAGCTCGTAAATTCTTTACGGACTCAAATCACTGAGGCTGTACAAACCCAAAATGCGGATCAAACGATTTTAGCGGCTCGTGGTGTAAATGTTCTAACTTCCGAAGAAACAAAATTTTTCAATGCTGTCGTGCAATCTGACGGGTTTACAGATGATATTATTCTGCCAGAAACGACTGTTGACCGTATTTTTGACGACTTAACAACGGATCATCCATTTTTATCCGAAATCAATTTGCAAAAAAAGGGTCTTGTTACACGCATTATCAAGTCTGATCCTTCTGGTGCTGCAGTATGGGGGAAAGTATTTGGTGAAATCAAGGGACAACTTGAAGCTGCTTTTAGCGAAGAAAAAGTCACACAATCTAAATTGACTGCATTTGTTGTGCTTCCCAAAGATTTAGATACATTTGGGCCTGCCTGGATTGAGTCATATGTTCGTACACAAATTGCTGAAACATTTGCAGTGGCCTTAGAAAATGGATTTATCAATGGTGTGGGTCCTGTTAAAGACCAACCAATTGGCTTAATTCGTGATTTAGACGCAGCGGTAGGCCCAGCAACAGGGCACGCTAAAAAGGCCATTGCTGGTACTCTTACATTCGCTGATTCCAAAACAACAGTAAAAGAACTAGCGCAAGTCATGAGTTACCTTTCCACTAAATCAAACGGTAAGTCTGTCAAAATTGGAGGAAAAGTTGTTTTAGTTGTTAACCCTATAGATTCCTGGGAAGTAAAAGCGCAATACACGTTCTTAAATGCAAACGGAACGTATGTTACAGCTCTACCCTTTAACTTACGCATTGTAGAATCTGAATTTGCTACAGCTGGGGAAGTTATTGCCTTTGTAAACAATCGTTATGATGCTTATACAGCTGGCGGCGTACAAATTAACAAATTTGATCAAACACTTGCTTTGGAAGATTGCTATCTTTACACAGCCAAACAATTCGCTTTTGGTAAAGCAGATGATAATAAAGCAACAGCAATTTATACCTTATCTATTAGTACTACTCCGGAAGGGTGATCATAATGGCTAAATATAAAGTGTTAAAAACATTCAAGGATATCCATACAAATGAGGTTTATGTACCTAATCAAGAAATTGAAATGAAAGTAACAAGGGCTAAAGAGGTTGAACAAAATCTCGATGGCTCTTTTTTAAGTAGGGTAGAAGAAAATGAAGATGAAAAGTAGGTGATTTAATTGGAAATCACGGACGAAATCTTAACTAAATTTAAAAAACGCATGAAAATTTCTCATAGTATCGAGAATGATACATTAAAAGATATCCTATCTTCCTCTGCTGAGGATATAAAAGCGCATTGTGGACCCTTTACTATTGAAACGAATGGAAGGGCTAGGGAGCTGGTTTTCGAGCGTTCACGCTATGTTTATAATGATGCCCTAGAGTTTTTTAACGATAATTTCGCTTCGCAAATGACATCTTTAGCTTTGGAGCTTTATATACCTTCTGTGGAGATTACTGATGAAACCTAAGTTTAATCCAAATAAAATTGGTAGCGGTGAGTTAAGGACACCCGTTTGTTTTTACCAATATGCTCCGAATACTAGCCCTGAGCCAGGTGAAAGAGAATTGATCCAGATATATGAGTGTTTTGCGGAAGTGTATAGTGCGAGTATGAAAGATATCGAGATTCTCAATTCCGGTAAGGAACAAAAACAGCTAAAATTTATGAATACGAAAAATGCCGTGACGATTAATATACGCGATTCATTCGGTGAGTTTTTCCCCGACACTGAACACTACGCAGAGTTGCAGGATGATCGCTATTCAAAAATGATAGATGGCGAACGTAAATATATTCGCTTTAATGTGATTGACGTTCGACCCAACCTAACAAAAAACGATTTTATTACCATCTTGTTGGGGGTGATCACATGAGTGTTGAATTTAAGGGGTTCGAGGAAGTTTATAAAAATCTGCAAAAACAATTGTCAGAACAGGCTTTAGGCAGAGTGTCCAGCAAAGCTTTAACTGCAGGAGCCCATGTGGTTGCAGCAACCATTTCCCAAGAATTCGAAAAGTTTAAAGATACCGGGGCCTCCGAGGAAGAAATTATCGTAGGTAAGGTAACAAACCAAAATGGTTTTAAATCGGTATTAGTGGGTTGGAATGGGCCCAAAGAGCGTTATCGATTAGTCCATCTAAATGAATTTGGCTATAACCGAAATGGGGAAAAAATAAAACCTAAAGGCTACGGATCTATTCAACGAGCAGTTTCGAATAGTGAAGGAGCCTTTTTGCATACGGTCACGAAGGAGCTGAAAAAACAATTATGACTGACGGATTAATGGTGATCTATAACCAGCTAATTTCAAATGAAGTGATTGTTTCCCTTTGTGAAGACCGGATAAAATTTTATGAATATCCCGAAACAGGAGATACCAGTAAACCTTTTATTGTGATTGATCCATTAGATGTTCCTGTTCCAACTGTCTATGCCAGTAATGAAAATCATGCGAATGAATATTTGTATCAAATTGATGTGGAATCAACGAACCGTTTGCAAGTTAAAGAGATTCAGGCTGAGATAAAAAAGGAATTAAAAAAGCTTGGTTTCGGACAGTTAAAAGATGGTTTAGATGAATACTTCAACGAAACAAAGCGCTTTGTGGATGCCAGGCGTTATCGAGGACTAATAAAAGAAGAGGTGTTGTAAATTGGGTATTAGAGTAGGATTCAAGCGAGCGACATTTGTCGTTTTAGATAAAGATGGAAAAGCCACATCATCTGTTTTTGTTGTAGAAGGTAAGGCCAATAAGGGTGGTACCAAGGAAGCAACCATTTCAGGTATCTCCCCTGAATCTGTGAAGGTTTACGCTTCAAATGTGGCGTATTATGTATCTGCAAAAGGTACGGGTGATGTTAAAGCGGAAATTAGTATTCTAGACGTACCAGAAGAAATGACAGAAGCGGTTCTTGGTCGTAAGAAACACACAGATGGCTTTACATTGATTGGTGAACGTACAGAGGCGCCGTATGTGGCAGCATTACTTGAATCAGAGGATGCAACAGGCCAGCCCGTTTTATTTGCTTTATTAAAAGGTAAAATGTCTGCCGGGGACGTATCGCTTAAAACAAGTGAAGATAAACCAGCAGAACCAGATGATGAAAAGCTGACCATGGAATGTATTGCAAATAACGATGGTGAAACCATTGCTTATGGAATCGGTTCGGAAATTGCTACAAAGTTAAAAGCATATGCATTTCCCCCTATAGCACCACCAGCTGGATAAATAGAAAGCCTTCCTTATGGAGGGCTTTTTCATTTTATTTTTTATGAAAATTGGAGGATGAAACATGTACACATTAGAATTAACCAATTCCAAAACAAAAGAAGTCACTACCCATACACAACCATGGGTAAGCGGCAAGCAATTAATTACAGCGTTAAAGCTGAATAATGCCATATATGAGAATGATGAAGAATCTACCATGGCTCTTGTCAATTTTGTTGCTGATTTATTTGGACTTAAAGCCAATGACATTCTAGATGGTATCCAGGCACATGAATTGATGCAGAAGTTGTATGAAGTATATTACAAGGTTCTTGGTTACAGTGAAAAAAAGAGTCAGAAGTTGATCCAGTTCATGAAGGACGGGGAAGTAGAAGCGGAACTGGATTAACCCCACAAGAAGCCATTGATAATCTAAATGCTCTTTTTCTTAATTTAATGCAGCAGGGCATGAGTTACCAAGATGTTGTGAATGCCGATTACTATCATTTGATGGAAATATTAAATAATGATGAAAAACCGAAAAAAGAAAAAGCCATGGATTTAGCGGATTTTGTAAAAACATTATCGTAGGAAAGGAGGAAATTAATTGATAGGAAATCAACCCCTTGGAAAAATGATTATCGAAATGGATTTATCGTCCACCAATTTCACCAAATCTTTAACGGCTGTAAACCGAACGATTAAAAGCGCAGAACGGGAAATGAAAGCCAATATGGCCGTGTTGAATAATGCAGATGATAAATATGGTGCATTAGGTAAGCAGGTTGCCGGCTTGAATAAAATCATGTCTTTGAACGAAAAACGCATTCAGCAATTGAATGAAAAACGTAAAAATGAGCTCAAGACAAACGCAGAAAGTTCAAAGGTTATACAAGATTTAAATAAAGAAATTAATACAGCCGTACAGCGACAAAGTGCCTGGCAAAAGCAAGTCAAAGATGCTACCAGCAAAATGGTTGACTTTACATCGTCCACGAAAGATTTAGAATCCGAATTGGCCAAACTTAAAAAGAAGACGGACGACCATGTTGAGAGCCAGAAAAAAAGCGGGTTAGCCTTTTCTGCTCAAAAAGATAAGCTTAAAGGATTAAGTGACCAGGCTAATATCCATCAACAGATTGTTGATACTCAACAGCGAAAAGTAGCGGATTTGACAAGGGAATTTGGAGAACATGATCGCAGAGTCGTTGAGGCCAAAAATAAATACAAGTCCCTCGTGGATGAACAACAAAAATTGAATTCATCGTTCAATACTCTGAATCGAAAAATCTCCACTGTCCATCCTTCTTTTGGTAAGTTAGCGGATGACATCGGAAAAGCTGAATTGAAGCTTCGAGGTTTATCTAATCGCGCAATGACCACGAGTTCTACATTAAATGAAACAGGGCATTCGATTTCATCTAGCTTTAGCGGCATTACTTTAGCTGGCGGTATAGGTTTAGGCTATACCATCAAACAAGCAGCTGATTTTGAACAAGCGATGGCCAACATTAAGGCACTCATGAGTCCGCAAGAGTGGAAACAATATGGAAAACAGATGAATAGCCTTGTAAATGAACTTGGAATGGAAACAAAGTATAGCAATAAAGAAGTGGCCATAGGCTTGCAAGAGTTGATTAAAGCAGGTGTTGATCTAGAATCCATTATGAGCGGCGGATTAAAAGCATCCCTTTCACTAGCCACAGCCGGTGAATTGGAATTAGGTCAAGCAGCTGAAATAGCCTCCACCGTGTTGAATTCATTTAGAGATGACAATATTAATATGGCAAAGGCGGCCGATTTATTAGCCGGTTCTGCTAATGCTTCCGCCACATCCGTGGAAGAAATGAACTATTCATTATCCCAAGTTTCAAGTGTGGCAGGACCAGTTGGTTTTAGCTTTGCGGATACAAATACAGCATTAGCAGTTTTCGCTCAAGCTGGACTTAAAGGATCGGATGCGGGTACATCCTTAAAAACCATGATAATGCGATTATCTCCGCAGACTGACGCAGCTGCAACCGCGATGGATGAATTAGGAATTGCCACAACCAATACAACAGCCGGTTATAAATACTTAGTGGAAAAGGGCATTCAGCCAGCTTCAAGAACGATTCCGGATTTGGATAAGGCATTCAAAGAATTAGCCAAACAAGAACTTGGTTCTGGGGCATCTAAGGCAAAATTACGAAAAGAATACGATCGACTTCAAAAAACGAGTGGGTATCTTTCATCATCATTCTTTGATGAGCAAGGTAATGTTAAATCCATGTCTGAAGTTTTCAATATTCTTCAAGAATCCACAAAGAATCTATCAAAAGAACAAAAAATCAATGCCTTTAATACCATTTTTGGTTCGGATGCCATTCGTGGGGCCATGATTGCCAGTAAATCAGGTGCTGAAGCATTTGACGAAATGGGCGTAGCCATTAATAAAATTAGTGCCGATGATGTAGCTGCCACCAAAATGGACACATTAAAGGGCTCTATTGAAAAAATGAAAGGTGAAGCTGAGAGTGCTGCCACGAGTTTCGGAACTGCATTGATCCCGACCATAAAAACGGTAGCTGGTGGCATCGAGGATGTAGTTGGATGGTTCAATAAACTAGACCAAGGAACGCAGCATACCATCGCAAAATGGACTGCAATCGGCGTGGGGGCTGCAGGTGTAGGTGCGGCACTTGGATTTTTAACGATTGGGATTGGCGGTTTAGTTGCTGGAGTTGGAAAGATTACGCTTGGCGGGGCTGGCCTACTTAAGTTTTTATCAAATGGTGTCATTAATTTAGGTAGCTTTACGTCCATGACCAAAGGCAGCGCACAATCTTTAAACGCTGAGACAGTTGCCCTTAATACCAATACCAGAGCCTTACAACGCAACAATAGCATTCGTGGCGGCGGGATAACAGGCGGCAAAAAGGCACCTGCAGGAACTACCATTACTCCCACTGTTTCTAGTGGAAGTAGAGTGGCTCAAAATGCAGGAAAGGTTGGTAAAGGTGCCAAGGCCTTGCAATTTGTAAAAGGGGCTGGCGCAATCGGGACGGTTGTTGGCGTCGGCGCATTAGGGTATGAGTTGGCCACCGGTTCAGGAACAAAAGAATCAATTGGCGGAGCATTAGGGGGAATGGGTGCTGGTGCTTTAGCAGGCGCGGCTTTAGGATCTGTCATCCCTGTTTTCGGTACAGCGATTGGCGGGATAGCAGGAGGCATTATCGGTGGGATTGCCGGGGACAAAGTTGGTGCGGCTATTGGGAAGAGTTTTGATAAACAGGATAAGAAGGAAGCTGCCCGTAAAAAAGCGACGAAAACAGCAGAAAACGGCGCTTCACTTAACCTGAAAATCAAGGGAGTTTCAGATTCGACCCAAAAGGCACTAAGTGAGTATGACAAACTATATACCGGGGCAAAAACCAAGCTTAATCAAATCATGCTATCCAATACTGTGATAAATAAAAAGATTAAAGATGACACCACCAAACAATATAATTCCATGACCAATAGTGTTCTTTCATCCTTAAAAGATCAGCACCAGAAAGAACGTGTCGAAGCTGTAAAGGCTTTGAATTCTAATAAGGAATTATCCCAAAAAGATAAAGATGATGCGCTAAAAAAATTAGATGAAAAGCATAAGGCAGAAATTGCTAAAGTCAATGGTGGCAATGAGCGTATTAAACAGATTATGAGTAGTGCCTCTAAACAAAAAAGAGCCCTTACTCGAAGTGAAAAGCTTGAAATTAACCAAATCAATGACCAGATGTATAATACAAAAATTAACAAGACGGCCAAAAGTGAAGATGAAATAACCGCCATAAACAAGAGACGAAGTAAGCAACGATATGATATTACGACCAAAGAAATGAATCAGACCATTAAAGCGGCAGAAAAAGAATATAAAGAAACGATAAAAAATGCAGAAAAAAAACGCTTAAATAAAGTTCATAATGCTGAAGTGCAATACAAGAAATTAGGCGTCATTTCTAAAGATGAGTATAACAAGATTGTTAAAGATGCTCAAAATGAAAAAGACAAGACCGTCGCTCATGCTAAAAAGAAAAAAGACGGTGTTATTAAAAATGCATCGCTACAAAAAAGCGAGTCCGTAAAAGCTTCCAAAAAACAAAAGGAACTTAATATTGAAAATGCCCAAAAAGAAACAAGCGGAATAGGAAAATCCTGGCAAAGCTTAACAGGTTACTTAAAAGGCGCGATTAGTTGGGTTAAAGGTTTATTTGGTAATAAAGAAAAGACCTCGTCCCCTCCAAAATTCATTGCAAGTTATCCTGGAGGTATAGCCCAAAATGCTAAAGGCACGTTTCAAGGTCCCTTTAAAGGCGGCCTATCTTTTGTTGGCGAAGAAGGCCCAGAGCTTGGATACTTACCGGGTAAAGGTCTTGGATTGGTTGGTACAACAGGCACTGAACTTATGAATTTGCCAAGAGGTTCAGCTATTCTTCCTCATAACAAAACAAAAGCAGTATTAAGCAGCTATAATTTCCCTACAAATTCGATTCCTGGCTTTGCAAAAGGTACAGGCGATGATGATTCATTTATGGATTACATCATTAACGGATCTAACAAAGTTTTAGACGGTATAGGAACATTGGGTGGGAAAGCTGTAGATGCATTCGATATCATCACAAAAGGCCCTTCTAAGTTATGGAACCAGCTTAAAAAGTCACTGAATTTTAAAGATACATTCCCTACATTCGCGAACCAATGGGCTGGCGGGAAGGGTGTTGTGTCATGGGCGAAAAATAAAGCAGTGGATTATTTCGGTTCATTGTTCGATGGTTTCGGCGGTGGAAGCAGTGCGGCTCCTGTGGGAAGTGGAGTTGAAAGATGGCGGAGCACGGTCATGAAAGCATTAAGCATGAATGGCCTCCCTACTAGTGCTAATTACGTGAACGCTTGGTTAAGGCAAATCAAGTCAGAATCAGGCGGGAATGAAAAGGCTATTCAATCAACAGCTGTGAAAGATATTAATTATTACACAGGAAATTTAGCCCGCGGCCTCGTCCAGGTAATCCCGCCAACTTTTCGCAGTTTTGCATTCCCTGGACATACAAATCAGATGAATGGCTTAGACAGCTTATTAGCTGGCATGAACTATGCTAAATCACGTTATGGATCCAATATGCTTAAATACATTGGACATGGTCATGGTTATGAAAATGGCGGTATCATCACCAAGGAACATTTGGCGATGGTAGGTGAAGGGAATAAACCAGAAGCCATTATCCCACTAAGTCCAGACAAACGTAGTAGAGCGCTAGATTTACTAGCTGCTGTTTCTAGTAAAATATTTGGTGATCCGTCTGGTAGCAACGATAATAGTCTTATTTTTTCTTTGTTGAAAAAACAGGATACTCAAATTGAATTATTACAGCAACAACTTGGCCTTTTATCTAAAATCCTATTGAAGGACACGAATACTTATCTTGATGGAAAAGCACTTTATAACAATAACAAAAAATATAGCCAATCTGAGATGAAAATCAGGAACATCGCTAAGGGGGTGACTAGCATATGAGTGAGGAAATAACGTTTAACTATTGTGGCTTTAATTCTAGGGATGACTTATTTTTAATTACAAATGAGATAAATCGGAATGTTACAGCTGAAATTAGTGAAAACGTTCAAGTGATACCAGGTATGGTTGGACAACTGTTTCAAGGCAATAGTTATGGTCAAAAAATAGTTGATCTGGAGGTAACAATTCAAGCTGATTCTGAAAGTGATCGGGTACAAAAATTACATGCTCTGTCTACGTTAATCATGCAAACAGGGGATGATGAATATCCTATGGTTTTTAGCGATGAATCCGATTACACCTATTACGGCCATTTTAGTGGTATTTCCAAACCAGAAAGAATCAGCGAAACTTCTCATTGGGCTAGGTTCACCCTTACTTTTTCTTGTTCAGACCCTAAAGGGTATGGGGAATACGAAACGACTGATATGACCTCAAATCCAACAACAATTTCTCCAAATGGGACGGCCGAGTGCTATCCCATTTTTACTTGCTTGCCTAAAATGGACGTTACTAAAATAGCCATTACTGATGAGGATGGGAATTATGTGTACTTAGGGGCCGACGTGGACCCGGACACAGGAGATTCACCAATAAACAAGGAACCACTTGTGCTTCATGACCCTTGTAATACTTTGGCAACCTGGACTGAAATAACGAATAGCAACTTAACCTTTACAATTGAAAATGGCATCCCGAGTGGTCAAATGAGAAGCACAGCGAATGCCATCAAGGTTGCCCTTGACTCTAATGGAGTTTCCAACTTCGGACCAGCCACGAACAATAGTAAATGGCATGGACCCGTTAGACAGCAATGGCTGCCAAATGCGTACGGAGATTTTAGGTTACTGGTTAGGATGTACAATTATCAATATTACCCTCGTGCACGTGGAAAATGCGAGGTCTATTTATTGGATGAAGATGGGGCCAGATTCGGAAAGATTATGCTGAAAGATGTCGGCAACAGTGAAGAGGTAGCTGTCCAATTCCAAATAGGAACATCAAGTAATTTCAAAGAAATTTATGCAGGTAAAGGGAAAGTGTACAAAAGAAAGAAAAGTACCAAAACGATAAAATTGGGCGCAGGAACAAAAAAAGTAACATCAAAAGGGAAAACAAAAACAGTTCAGCAATGGAAAAGCGTGAAGCTGGACGAAGATGCATCAACAAGCACATTTACCGATTTCTATGGATATTTAAGGCTACAGAAAATTGGGAACAAATATCAAGTTTATATTCTAAAGCTTGATTCCAACTCAAATCCTCTATGGGATAAGCCCATCATTGTAAATTGGACGGATACAAAAAATCAATTTTCAAATAAGAAACTAGCAGGTATTGCTTTCTATACGGCAAAAATGGATATTCCAGAGGATGTAGCAAATCCCCAAAAAGCCTATAAACATAACAACATCGCTCTAACTGATGTAAAAGTTTGGAATATCATTGATGGCGGTAATAATTCTACAAAAGCACCGACCGTCATTGCCCATAAAGGGGATGAAATCAAGATTAATGCAGAAGATCGTACCGTTTACAAAAATGGTGCCCCCTTTATGGAGAATTTTTATATCGGTTCAAATTTCCCAACTTTGCAAGGGAGCATTCAAAAAACATTCGCTTTTGAACCAGACCTTGGGGAAGCAGATTGGTACTCTGAATATAGGCCAACCAATAATTAGGAGGTGATAACTTGTATACGATTTTGGATCCTGATTTAAATGTGTGTGGAGTTTTAGATTTAAATGGGAAAGGCTGCAAGTTTTATAATGATTTACGATCCGTGAAAATCGCTGATGACCAAGGGAAGATATGGTTGGATACCCTGCAAATCAGTGTCCCATACGGATATAGGGAAACGGAATTCATGGCACAAGGCTATCACCTTCTAAAACAGGCTAATGATGGCTTTTTTTATTGCTATCGAATTATTGACTGGGAAGATGATGTAATCGGCCTAACTCACGTAAAGAATGTACAAGCCATTAACCTGGTGACCTGGAAACTATTGCATAAGATAGTCCCGGCAAAGACATTCAATGCTGCAAGCAGCCAAACTGCATTTGAATATATTTCGCAAGGTAGTGGAGTAGAAATTGGAAATATGGACTTTTTTGGTGGAACGAAATCCCTTGAATTCTCTGCGGGGAATAATGCCCAATATTGGCTGGATCAGCTCACAAGACAGTTCAGTGTTGAAATTCGTGGTTATGTCCAAGTCTATAACGGCAAAATTGTCCGGATATTAATGGACATTGTGGAGGAGTTAGGCGAATCTCCGGGATATCGCCTGGAATACAGTCATGACCTACTAGGGTTAAAACGCACAGGTAGTGACAATGAAATGTATACTAAATTATTTGTATACGGCGGTACTAATAGCAAGAATGAAATTGTTACGATTGCAAGAGTCAATAATGGCCGTGAGTACATTGTTGATGAGGATGCTAATGATCTTTACAATAACGGGAATGAATTTTTAGAAGGATATATAGTGAATGATAGTATCCTTAATCCAAGTGGCCTCCTCGATTGGGGTAAAAAGCAGATGGATAAGTACAATCACCCCAAATACACCTATGAAGTGGATGTTGCACACCTTGGATATCAGCCTAATCTAGGGGATCATATTGGCGTGGTTGACTTTACTATGCAACCTGAACTGACGATTTCAGCCAGGACCATTCAATTAGATGAATCTGAGGCTAATCCGACAAACAATAAAGTCATCTTGGGGGAATACATTGAAATCCAGGCGGTCACACCACAGGATATATGGGAATTAAGAGCAAAAGCATCCCAGGCGGCACAAGCTGCAGAACAGGCTAAAGCTTATAAGATAGAATATTTTACCCCAGATGGAACGGACTTTGCAGATGATAGTGAAAAACGAATCATTATCCGTGTTTATTATGGAACTGAGGATATCACATCAAAAATTGCCAAAGAAAAATTTATATGGATAAAAATTAATGCCGATGGAAGTCACGACACGGTTTGGGAAAATGCACATAAAGCAATAGGAAATGTTCTTACTGTTGGGGCTGAGGTAGTGGGCAGCACTCTCCGTTGTCAGGTATATAATGGATTAACTGATCCAATCCTTTTTGCTACAGAAGAAGATGCAGCCTATTTCTGTACATTGCAAATGGCTGCTCCTTCTGGATGGGATGATTTCACCAAATCCGTTGCACAGTATGCACAGGTTGATAATGATCGAGGAAATATCTATTGGTCCCAGACATACACAGGCTCAAAAAATGGTACAGCTATTTCAAGTTATGTCATTACCCGTACCGATTTAACAGGTGCAATCAAAGACCGAATGTGGGCAATCAATGGCGGTCATGGCTCTCACTTTGGGATTGAATATATCAATGGACAGATGTGGATTTGGTCTTATTATCGAGACAACAATAATAAATGGCATATTGTTAAATTTAAATACCAGGCTAACAAAGTGTTGAAATGGGGAGACAGTAGCATTGTCGATCTATTGAGCGTGAATGCAGAATTAAGAACAAACTTGGACGTACGCAATGGGTACGTTCTTTTTGTCGCAGGAAAAACAGATCCTGCATTTTACGTCTGTAAAAAAAGCGATGTCCTGAATCACCAGTACAAACCTATTTATACAGCTAAAGGAAGCGACATTAACTATTTTGGAACGGAACAAACCTACCAATCATCTTGTTTAGATTATCCTTATGTATACCTTACAAGTGGAAGTTCAACAGGCGCTGACCAACGTTGTTTATATTGCTTTGACATTCGCTCTAAATCGCTTGTTTATCGAATCGTATACACGCTGGATAAAGGGACCATCGAGGAGATTAATAATCATAACGAACCGGAAACCATCAGCTATTACTATGATTCAAACGGGAAAAAGTGGCTTGTTCAGGGATTTGCTTTCGGAAATGAAGATATTGAGGAAAGTCAACGAACAAATCAGCTATTTCGCATTAATGAGCATACGAGAGGTGAACCATAATGACAATTATGGGCAGTGTGGATATTCAATTCACGAATTTTACGCAGCTTGGAAATGGTGCACAGGAAACTGCTAACACTGCCAAAGAAACGGCTGAGGCTGCGCTTGAAGAGGCGCAAAATAACGCTGGTCCTATCACCGATGATCGTATAGAAAACATTACACCTGAAAAACCATTGAATGTCATAGCCAGTGGGGCTTTCAAGACAATCCTGGTTGAGTGGGAATTTGTGAACGCCCTTTACATTGCCAACTATGAGGTCTATGCCTCCCAGGTGCAAGGATTCACACCTGATGCATCCAATCTTGTTTTCCAAGGGAAAACAAGCATCCTTACTTACCAAGCTGAGAGCAATCAGCAGTGGTATTTCCGGGTAAGGGCACTTAATACTCATGGTATGGCAGGACCGTTTTCGGACGAAGCAATGGCCCAGACTGCAAGAGTCATTTCAGATGATATTTTATTTGGACCAGAGTTAGCCGCAGAGCTTAGGGAATTATCGAAGACAGCCGATCTCCTTGCAGATGGCACTTTAACTATCGAAAAGATAAGACAGGATGCTCTAGATTCTATAAATCAAGATGCTACAACTTATACAGATGCAGAAGTGGAAGCTGCCAAGCAAAAAATATTGGGTGATATGAATACAGCCGTAAGTACGAAAGAGGACAAAATCGTAAGAGGTAAAACCATACCAGTTGATCCAGTGGTTGGACAACTATGGTTAGACGAAAGATCCACTCCTTCAGTTTGGAGAAAGTGGACAGGGGTGGATTGGGAAAAGCTAACTAGAAACGATTTTTCTGATCTTACAGGAAAAGTTGAAACAAACCAGATAACCGATAAAGCCATTACCGATGCAAAGATTGCCTTGGAAGCTGTAAAAGGAGAGCATATCCAAAACAATTCCATTGGCAATGCAAAACTTGAAATAGGAGCCATAACGGAAGAGAAAATGAAGTGGTCTCATCACTTATTATTTTAGGGGGAATGGAAATGTTTAAAAGGTTTTTAAAAGGAATAGTAAAAAATGTGATGGCTGAAGATATCAACAAAGAGAAAGAAAAGTTAAATCGTGAATTTGCCACGATACTGCATGATATTACCTACCGTCTGAATGTTTTAAAAGAAGCCGGTTCGGGTGCAGTGGATAGAGTTCATACATCCGATTTGAACATTGCTACCCATATGCTTGATGGTTATGTAATTAATAATAACAAGCCGACAGCAGGGTCTGTTGAATGGTTGGATTTAAATATCGTTTACAAAGGTACTACTTATACCATTACAAATGGCAGTACAGCCATGAAATATGTTTGGTGGCAGTTTTCGGCAACCGATAAAACTAAACTGCAATTCTCAAATACCAAGCCTGTTTTAACCCAAGATGATATATTAATAGGTCTTAATGAAGGTGGTACTTTTACATTAACAATGGCACCGGGTAAAATGACCCCTGGAGGGGCGTTAATGGACGGTTCCGTCGGGTCAGGTGAATTAGGTGCGGGAGCAGTAACGGAAGCTAAGATCGCGAATCTGGCCATTACAGCAGGTAAAATTGATGATGGTGCAATTACAGAAACCAAGATTGGGTCCAATGCAGTAACAGGAGCCAAGATTTTGAATGGTGCAGTAGTGGCAGATAAGTTAGGTACCGGTGCAGTAACAGCCGGTAAGATTGGTGCAGGTGCGGTCAATAATGCTAACTTATTTACATCAGGAGTGGTAGGGTCTACAGCACTTGGAACAGGCGCAGTCACAGCAGGAAAAATCGCATCCGGTGCAGTAAATAACTCCAATATATTTAGTAGTGGAGTGGTAAATGGTACTGCCATTGGAGATGGAGCCGTAACTACTGGGAAAATCGGGGCCGGAGCAGTAGCAGAGGACAAATTAAATATGGCGACACACTTCTTATTTTAATCCTATATAGAGAAAGGGGATGTTCTTGTGGTACAAGTTACAAATAATTCCCCGTCCGCAGGATACATCGCTTGGAAAGACTGCAATATAAGTTATAAAGGAACAGTTTATCCCATACCGGACGGGAACACTAACTTGACATACGTGTATTGGAAGTTCTCCGATCCGGATGGATTTTATGGATCAAATGCTTATCCTACATTAACTGCAGATGATTTACTCGTATTCTTAAATAAGAATGGAATTCATTTGAAAGTTCCCAATACGTCTGTTTTGGATGGTTCCTTAATAGTCCCAGAATCAATTTATGCTGATGCACTAGCTGCAAATATCATCACCACTGAACATTTAATGGCAGGTGCGGTCACAACTAATAAATTATCGGCAGGCGCAGTAACAGCAAATACAATCGCAGCAGATGCCATTGGAGCAACGGCGATTGCGGCGGATGCAATATTATCTGAGCATATACAGGCAAATCAAATTATAGCTGAACACTTAGCTGTCAATAGTGTTACGGCTCGGGTAATCGCGGCAGATGCCATTGGGGCCGATGCAATAGCCGCAAACGCTGTCCTAGCTGAACATATTAAAGCAGGTACCATAACGACTAATCATATATCATCTTCCGGGATTGATGTTTCAAAAGTTATTAACGCCGCAACATCCACCCAAATTAGCCAAATCAATACCAGGATTACAGACCAGGACGGGGTAATATCTCAAAAGGCGACACAAACTTCTGTAAACCTATTAACTAATAGAATGACCACAGCAGAAGGAAAGATAACAACGCAAGCTGGGCAAATCGATTTAAAGGTGGACAGAGATGGAGTCATTGCGGCCATTAATCTACAACCCGGCACAGTTACGATTGATGCAAGATTAGTGAATATTGCTGATACTACGAACCTAGTAGATAACTCAACATTTGAAGATGATGTAGTAGGGTCTAAGCCAAAAGGATGGGATGGCGGACTAACAGTAAGTCAAGCTACATGGGGGTCTAATACTGGTTCCGATAATGCAATGCAAATTGATGCAAGTAATACACGTAATACCGATATAGTCCAAGAAAAGTTTATTGAAGTTGCCGCAGGAGATCAGTTGTATTTAGAAATGGATTATAGGAATTTAAATTTACTTGGATCCGGTGGAATGTATATTGGAACCAAAAACTATGATGCAAAGAAACAGCATATAGGATGGGGAGCAGTTACAGCGATAACAACAAAAACCACTAGTTTTAAAAAGCAGTCTGGGACTTATACTATTCCAGCAAATGTAAGGTATGTCCAAATAAGAGTGACGTTTTCTAACAATGGAGAAACAACAAATAAACTTTATGTTGATAATCTAATAGTACGGCGAAAGAACAATGCCGATTTAATTGTAGAAGGGGCCATCACAGCCAATCACTTAGCAGCTAATAGTATTACGGCGGCTAATGGTGCTCTAGCCAATGCGTCCATAACCAGAGCCAAATTACAGAATGCCATTATTGGTACTGCACAAATAGAAGATGGTACGATCACAAATGCAAAGATTGGGAACCTGGCAGTTGATAATGCAAAGATTTCTGGAATATCAGCTAATAAAATAAATGCAGGTTATATAAACGGTATTGATGTTTATGGCGCAAAGTTCCGATCGTCTGATGGATTAACCAATCTTGAAATTGTAGGCGGTAATGTGCGTTTAACACAATCTGGTGGATCTTATGTAAATATGAATCCTGATGGCGTATATGGTTACAATTCTAGTGGGTCAGAAAGATTTAGAATGGATAAAGGTTTGATAACAAGTGCGGCCCTAGGAACAAGTAATTCAAATGTTTACCTAGCACCAGATTCAGCTAATGAAGTTAGGGTCGTTGACCTTTCTAGTATTCCTTCTGATGGGATAGCAGAAAACTATTCTTATAGACCAATCAGAGTTCAAGGTGTAAGGTTTGCACCAAATGGGAATGGATACCTTGGTACAGAAGGGGAAATACGAATCACATCCAGTGGATTTCAACAACCTGATGGATCTTACGTATATCGACCTTTACGAGCAGGTAACATCTATGGAACATCTTTTATCTCCTCTACAACAAACGCATACATTGGAGCAGATAATGAAGTAAGGTTTGTAAACAAAGGATTTATTGACGGGGATGTGAGCACTCCAACTTATAGACCTTTAAGATGTGGGGATATAACAGCAGGACATATAGCGTCTGATAGTGGAAATATGTATGTAGGGTCAGACGATGAAGTCCGAATCGTTTCAAGGGGTGGCTATAACGGCGGTAATATTACTTGGAGGAATTTACGATCCAACTTACTTTACGCAAATGCCATTGATATAAATAACGGAACCCATGTTTATATAAGACCAACTTCTGGAGGAGAAGCAAAGGTAACATCCACAGGAACAACAGGCGATTTTAGACCGATCCGTGCAAGAACATTTACTACTGATACATCAATGAGGGAAAACAAGAAGGACATTGAAGTGTTCAGTGAAGATTCTTTAGATATTTTCCGTAATGCACAAATATATACGTATCGAAGGTTAAATGATGACCCATTTGCTTTTAAACAATTAGGTATGATGATTGACGAAACACCTAGAATCTTACATGGTGACGCAGGAGACAGTTTTGATCTATACGCCTTGACTGCATACATGGGTAAAGGCATTAAAGATATTATTACCATAACAGATAAACATAGTGATGATATCAATTGGCTCAAGATAGAAAATCAGTACTTGAAACAGAAAGTACAACAATTAGAAGACCGCCTGGGGGCGGCTTAGGGGGACAAATAGTATGCAAGTCAAAATCCAATATAAATATGTAATTGAAGTAATTAACTTCTTATCAGATATTAGTTTAAATGGGAAACAATCTATACATCGCACTCGTTTTATTAAATTATTAAGTGAGAAACTTAAACAAATATCTGAAGAAGAATTGGAACTGGTAAAAGAGTTTGCAGGTGTAGATGATGAGGGCAATCCAAAGAAAAACAATGAAGGTCATTTTGCCATTGAAAATGCCAACGAATTTTTAAAACAACAAAAGGAATACTTCCAGGAATACTATGTCATTGAAGGAGGCGATGCCCATGGTATGTTAAAAACAATGAAGGAAATAATTGGTAATTACAATCAGGAAGTATCAGGGAAAGATGCTGAAGTATTCGAGCATTTATTTACAGCTTTTGAAAACTCTAATGAAAAAGGAGAGGAAGAATAATGTTAGAACTTCAAATCACAGCAACTAATATCCGTTATGCCGAAAGCGGAGTATCTGCCGTAAATGTGCAGTTTCAGAGTAAGGATTCTGAGGGGACCATCAATCTAAGTGGTTACATTCCCCTTACCCCTGAAGAGTATCTAGGGAACGAAGCTCTTTCATCATTAACGGAAGTCGTGAGGACAAAGTTAATCGAACGATTGGAACCACAAGCCGCATAGGCTTTTTTTATTGCCATAAATGACAGTCGTTCACAAATTGTGGGCAGCTTTTAATATACACAAAGCATCCTGGACATACAGACAGAGAGAGAATTTTATGTTAAAGGGGGTTATGGACATTGGAGGAGATGGACATGCCACAACGTTTAGATAACCATGAGCAACGAATATCGAAGTTGGAAACCAATTATGGTGAGGTTATCGATAAGATTAATAGCATGGAAAAGGGTCAATTGGAAATTCAAAACGTGGTTCTTAAATCTTCTGGTGATCAGAAAGACTTGCTAAATAAATTAATTGAGCACAGCCTTGGGATTACTGTTAAGCAGGAAGAGACTAAAGGAGAAGTTTCTAAATTAAAGATTAGTTCACGTAAGGAAATCGTTTTAGGGTTACTTGGTGGTGGGGGATTTGTTGGTATCCTCACTGCCATAATTGCATTTTGGGGAGAAATAACAAAAACATTCGGAGGTTGATCATATGGAAAACGAAGTCATGCAACAAGTATTAATTTTTACAACTATATTGGCACCAATCGTAGCAGCAATGGTTCAGGTGGTTAAACAGACGGTTACTTTGCCGAACAACATACTGCCAATCTTAAGCTTGGTAATCGGGCTGGGAGTAGGTTCAGTTGCCTTCCCATTCACAGATATGGATATTGTATTAAGGTTTTGGGCCGGGGCATTCGCTGGTCTAGGTGGGACTGGCCTTTATGAGTTAGTAGCCAATAGAGATGGAACTTCAAAATAAGTTGTCCATCAGATGTTAGTTACTTTGAACGTATGTTTATGGTAATTAATTGGGCAAGATTATTGTATAGGATTTTAAATGGTGTAAGGAGTGTTATATGTTTTTTCATATAATTATTGGTTTTATCCTGCCTTGGATTTTGGGGATTTATTTGTTTAACAAACATAGAAGGCTTTTCATTATTTTTTATCCAATTGGTACAGCTACTAGTTTTTTAATTAATAAAATTGGGTTTTCTTACTTTTGGAAAATGGATAATGACCTTTATTCCATTTCGTATGATCTAGGTCTTTATCCTATAGCGTGTTGTTTATTTATTTACAGTATTCATTTAAAAAAAATGTCTACTTTAAATACATTTTTAATCTTTACATTAGGTACAAATTTTTTGGAACTTTTAATAGTATTACTTAGTAAATTAGAATACAGAAATGGATGGAATATTTATTAGTCTGCAGTTAGCTACTTTTTAGCATATTTAATCGTCTTTGGGTATTACAAATTAGTTATAAATTATACTTCATTCAACAAAAGGATTAATTAATGAAAAAGGAAACACAAAACGCCTTATAGGGGCGTTTTTTTTATGCTTCGAATTAGTTTAAATCAAAAGGAGACGAGAGAAATGAACTTTAATAACCTTCCTCAATTAGTTGATATGAGAGGTAAATTAGTATCAAATGGTACTTATTCAAAGCGAACAAAATCAATTACTCACCGTGTATGGCATCATTCATTAACAAAAAAGAATTTGGGTGGGTCTGATGCTGCAAGCTTTGCAGCTTACCATGTAAATACACTCGGTTGGCCTGGATGTGGCTATGCGTTTGTAATAGAGCCTAAGAATCTAATTAATACACCGAATGGTAAGAGGGCCAGGATTGTATATGCAAATGACATTAACCGCCGGACCTACCATGTGGGGAATAGCAATCAGTTCTCGCTTGGAATCTGTGTTGCTGGTGATTATCGATATGACACTATGGACGAAGCTACCCTTGCAAGTATTTCAGAGCTACACGATGCACTTGTTAAAGATGGTATTGGTAAGTATGATAAAGCCCATAATGAAATGCCAGGTTATAGTTGGAAAGCTTGTTGTCAGTATAATTACAGAGATGCTTTTGATTGGAAAGGCTCAAAGAATCCAGTCAAACCACAACCGGCTCCCGATGTTTATACCATCCAAGAAGGTGATACTTTATGGAGCATTGCACATAAGGATGGAACGGGTGGAGTACAAGTTGAAGATTTAATAAAAGCGAATCCTGGTATCGATCCAACTAAATTAAAAATCGGTCAGAAGATTAATTTCGGAAATGCTAAAGTTATTATTGAACAACCTGATAATAAAGAGGATACCAAACCTTCGAACAGTGGAGATGAGACTGTCAGGTCCATTCAAAAAACCTTAAATAGCCGTTATAAAGCTGGTCTTAATGTGGATGGATTTAATGGCCCTAAAACTCAAGCTGCAGTAATCAAAGCGTTACAAACGGAACTCAATAAACAATTCAATAAAAAGCTTGTTGTGGATGGTAAATGGGGAGTGAAAACTAAGGCAGCCATCGTTACTGTTGAAAAAGGTGCAAAAGGCAATCTTACATGGGTCCTACAAGCTGCACTATATATGGAAGGATATAACCCTGGATCACTTGATTCTATCTTCGGAAAAGGTACTGAAACGGCATTATCAAAGTTCCAGAAGGATAAAAAGATAACTGCGGATAGGAAGGCTGGAAAAGCCACTTTCACTAAATTGTTTGCTTCATAATAATAAGCCCTTATTCGTATTGAGTAGGGCTATTTATTATGTTTCAAGGGGGAATCCAATGAATAATCTCAAATTTTTTGTCCACAATTATTACTAGATGTTTAGCCTTTAGCAAAAATGGTGAAGGAGGCAAGTAAAATGACACAGAAACGACAATATCAGCAAGCTATCAATGCGGCTCAACAAGCCCGACAGGCTGTTCAATCAGCTCAAGATAATGCAAATCCACAAGAATTCCAACAGGCACAGCAACAGCTTGAACAAGCTCAACAGCAACTTCAACAGGTTCAACAGTCTTGGTTCTAATTGTATACCTTAAGTTTACACTTTATTTTTAACTGTGATACATCAGAAAGCCCTTACTCACCTTTTGAGTAGGGGCTTTTTTTATAGCTGTGTTTCAAGTACATTCACTTAACTAGTGCATATAATTATTTTATAAACTGTGAAGGGTTGAGAAAAATGTACTATGTTCCTTATATCCACCCCCATCAATATCAAAATCCTTATAATGTTAATGTGCCAATGTGTAACTATATAAGAAGTCCTGATTATGGATGTGTTAATAATGCTAACCACTTGGGTTTTTTACAATCATCAAACGGAAGAAATAATATTGAGGTTAAAGATTATGGAACAAAACCATTTGTAGTAAATATCAATGAAGCTACGAAACAAAATACTACCTACCGCACCGCATTATGGACAGGAAAACATTTGCAAGTTACATTGATGAGTCTTAAAGTTGGTGAAGATATTGGTTTAGAAATGCACCCTTACGTTGACCAATTTTTACGTATTGAACAAGGTCAAGGGGTTGTTCAAATGGGTAATAGACAGGATAATTTAAACTTTGTAAGAAACGTCTATGATGATTATGCAATAATGATACCTGCTGGCACATGGCATAATTTAACCAATACTGGTAATACTCCGCTAAAACTTTACTCGATATATTCTCCTCCTAACCATCCATTTAGTACTGTTCATATTACCAAAGCAGATGCATTGGCTGCGGAAGAAGGGCAACGGTTATGGCAATAGGATCCAAAATACTTCAGCAAGTGAAATGAAGAAAAAGAGCAAAAGAATATAGATAGGGTATGCGATACATTGAAAAGCCCTTACTCGCTTTGAGTAGGGGCTTGGATTTTTTGAAGCACTGTTAAAGGTGTTGTTGTTTTTCTTAATGAACTAAAGGGGCAGGTTAGCTCTATAATAATAGACACAGTCCGACCTATTTGATCGAACTGTGTTTATTACTATGGCTCTTAGAAATTATTTCACTACAAGGACAGGACATTTAACTCGTTTAACCACCTTATGGCTCACACTACCTAATACCATTTCTTGAAGTGAATTTAATCCTCTGCTACCTATTATAACTAAATCAAATTGTTCTTTATTTGCATAATCCACGATGGAAGGACCTGGTTCACCGTACAACATTTTTATTACATAGGACATATTATTTAACTTTAATTGCTCTTCAGCAGGCAGGAGTTTCATTCTTCGAGAAAGTTCTAATTCTTCTTTCCCAGAAGAATGAAGGATGTCTTTTTTGGACTTTGAGATATCTACCACAAAAACAGCTTCTATCTGGCATTCACTGGACAATGAAGCAATTTTTATAGCCTCTTTTGTTGCTCGCATTGAATTTTCTGAACCATCTAATGCTAATAATATTTTCTTATACATTATTTCACCTCTGAAAATAAATTAGTGTGCTGGCATTTTTTTATTGGAATCATTATATATAGCTAGTTTATCTACAATCTTTTTACTAGCAGAATCTAGACCTTTAATTGTAACGCTGTTATTTTGTTCACGATATTTAATGACGACTTTATCGATTGCACCAACTGCTGAATCATCCCAAATGTGAGAATTTGAAAAATCTATTACTACGCTACGGTTTTCGACAGTAAAATCAAACGAATTGACAAACCCTTCAACAGAAGCAAAAAATAATTGACCTTCTACATTAAATAATAATCCATTTTTGTGTTCTTCTTTAGCCACTTTTATTCGTGATATTTTAGCAACAAAGAAAATAGCACTTAGGATAACCCCAGCAATGACACCTTTTGATAAATCGTGGGTTGATACAACAATAATTACAGTTACAAGCATTACAGTAGCATCACTTTTTGGTGCTTTTCGTAAATATGAAAACGAAGACCAATCAAATGTGCCAATGGATACCATAATCATAATACCTACTAAAACAGGCATTGGAATTTGTACAACTAAATCGCCTAATACAATAATTAAAAACATTAAGAACAAACCAGCAATAAGGGTAGAAAGCCTTCCACGTCCACCTGATTTTACGTTAATAACGGATTGGCCAATCATCGCACATCCAGCCATTCCACCAAAGAAACCCGTAATGATATTAGCGATTCCTTGTCCTCTAGCCTCTCTGTTTTTATTACTATCTGTATTCGTCATATCATCAACAATTGATGATGTGAGGAGTGTTTCTAATAAACCTACGATAGCTAAAGCTAATGAATAAGGGAAAACGATCGCTACTGTTTCAAATGAAATAGGTACATTTGGAATAAAGAAATCAGGTAATGACCTTGTAATAGCACCTAAATCACCAACTGTCCGTAAGTCCAAGTTTCCATAAATTGCAACAACTGTTAAAGCGATGATGGCAATTAATGGGGCTGGGATGGATTTAATAAATCGCGGCAATACATAAACAATGACTAAAGTTATAGCCACAAAAACGTACGTCATATTGGAAATACCTAAAAAATGAGGTACTTGAGCCATAAAGATTAAGATGGCTAATGCATTTACAAAGCCAATCATAACAGCCCTTGGAATGAACTTCATTAATTTCGCTACTTTAAAAACACCAAAAATAACTTGGATAACCCCTGTTAAAATAGTAGCTGCGAGTAAGTAGTTCAACCCGTGTTCTTTTACTAAAGGAACCATAAGCAACGCCATCGCTCCGGTTGCAGCAGAAATCATTCCAGGTCGTCCGCCAACAAAAGCGATAATTACGGCTATACAAAAGGAAGCATATAACCCGACCATTGGATCTACACCAGCTATAATTGAAAAAGCAATTGCTTCTGGAATTAAGGCTAATGCGACAACAATTCCTGCCAGTATATCGCTCTTAACATTTGAAAACCATTCTTTTCTCATTTTTTCAATCAATTTTTCTCACACCCTATATATTTATTTATGAATATAACCACAAGTAGAAATTCAATAAAAAGAGTGTAGCACCAATCGTCCCAAAATGGAACCTTTTTAATACTTTTAATTTAATTTTTATTTTTTGGAGAGAACTAATTAATGGTATGATGTAATGGAAAGATCATTAATATTCAATTAGGAGAAAATATAATGTTAATAGGGTATACAAGACCATATTACGAGGATTTAAACTGTGAAAACCAATTGGATCTGTTAAAAAACTCGAAGTGTGAAATTATTATAAATGAGGAACACTCTTCACCTAAAAAAAGAATCCAATTAAAAAATATGATAAAGAATTTACAAACAGGTGATGTCATTATTGTGGCTAATCTCTTTACACTTGCTGATTCTACACGACATTTAGTGGAGCTACTGGAGGAAATAGAGTCAAAAGGTTCCTATCTTCATTCGCTTACGGAACAGATTGATACTAGGAAGAAAAATAGCTATTCCTTTCTTACGATTGCCCAACATTTAGTTGCATTTCAAAGCAATGTAATAAGTGAAAAAACAAAAAAGGGACTAAATGAAGCGAAACAAAAAGGGAATATTGCAGGTCGTCCACGAAAACCTGATGAAAATGTGCAAAGAGCAATTGATATGTACCAAAGTAAAAAATATACGTTAAGTGAAATTAAGAATGAAACAGGTATCAGTAAATCTACTTTATATCGTTATTTAGAAAACTAGTGCGTTAGCTCCATAGGGCATAAAGGAAGACCACAATATGTGGTCTCTTTTATTTGTCCAAAAAATCAACATTTCTCTATCCTGAACTTATTTAGGGAAGGAATTTTTTTCTGCCTTTTACGAGAACGTTTGTTCGTATATAATGAATGTAAAGGAGGGATTTTTCTGATGAGTACAATTCGTGATAGAGGGCTCGTTAAATGGCAGGCAGCATTAATTATGCCAGAACATAAAGCTTTAAATAAAAAAAAAGGTGAGGTTGATTATTTTTTAAATAAAAAACCTGTCCTTGATGAATACCAGGTTGAAGAGTTTGAAAACAACATTCATTATGCAATGGAATATCATTTACAGATAAGATTTAGATTACATAACGAGGGGAATCCACAAGAATTGTATGGTTATTGTGTGTACATTCATCCTGTCACGAAAGAATTACGAATCCAGAAGAAAGATAGCTCCTTTGAGAAAATCCAGTTTGATGAAATTATTGATGTGGTCGTAGAGGATTAAAATAAAAAAGCCCTTTCTCAAACGAGAGGGCTTACCTATGAATGCTTTATAGAGATGAGACATTCTGCTTTTTCAATAACTTTAATCCCTGTTTAATGGTCGCTTTTCTTATGTTGTGTTGCCTATTTAACGTATTTTCGATATCTGAATCTCTAAACCAATTATTATCATATATAGATTCAGCAGTTTCTTCATACTCAAATAAATTATTGAAAAGATAAAATAAATTATGATCAGATTCACTTGAAAAATCATAATAATCTATATATAAATACTCCTCTGTAATGCTAAATAGGTTATGAATTAATTTGTACTCTTTATAAGAACAAAATGATGTATAACTTGAAATGAAATGTTTATTTTTAATTGCTATTATTTTTAAGATTTTATATAAAAAATCATTTCTATTAATTGGTTTATCTTTTTCAACCAATGAGAAATGCCCAAATTTATAAAGCTCTTCTTCCCAAAAACCTTTCCTGTTTACTATATCTAAAAGTTCTTCTTCATCTACTTTATAGTTCGTAGTTTCAAAAAAAATACTGAGAGCAAATTTAATTTCTTGTGACAACCGATTCAGTTCAAGATTGAAAAGATAATGCCTGTTGACATCTCTTCTCCTTTCATATTCAATCCTTAAGAAATCTATTAAATAAATAGCCAAAATAGTATTTACTAGCCCTGGAATATATTTTGCTGTATATTCAGCTATGTTGAAAGATTCCCCTGTATAATTCAATAAAGTTATTAGTATTAGTAATACAGCCCCTATATACCACGTTTCCTTTATTCTTTTTATGAATCTTTTAATTAGCCTAAATACCTTTCTTAAATATAATACACAAGTAAAAATAAATAGAATTAAGTACGATTTTAATATATTGAATAGACCTTTAGGTATCTTTTTAATAAGATTCATATATTCTCCTTAGAGCAATTTGGATATTTATTATGTTGAAAAAAGGCAAATCAGCTTAAAGTTCTAACTTTCTCAACTAACTCCGTAATATCATTATCCTCGTTATAAATCACTTGATCTATTCGAAAATCCTCACTAGCTGCATAGTTGTTTTTAATCTGCAGAATCCACTCGTTTGCCGCAATTGCTGCTGTCCAATCGGGTTCTTTTTTAAAGTCAGAACTTAACACAGGAAAGCTTCCACTCTGTAAAAATTTATTTCCTTTTGAATGTAAGTAAACTTTGATATTAATATTCATAGTTTTTCCCTCAATATTTTTGTAATTAGGAAATTTTTAAATAACGAAAGTCCCTCTCATAAAGTAAGGGGCAATATATATTATTTCAATTTTACAATATACTTTCCGACTTGTTCAAAAGTATTTTGATCTATCGCTGTAAAAGTAACATCATGAGTATCATTGTCTAATTCATATGCTGCCACATATTCAACACTTTTGCCAGGTAGTAAAGCGTTTGAACCGGCATTATCTAAATCAACCATTTTGTTGTATGTCTCAATATCATCTTCACTTCCGAAAGCATCAAGAAAATGATAATTTTCACTTAAATCAATTCTTGATGTTCCATTCTCTTGCTGAGCCAGTAAACTCATGAGAGTATCATCTGGAACAATATCTTTATCTTTCGTTTTATTTGTAAGTGTAAAAGTGACAAATAACCCTGGATTAGCTTCCAGTGGACTTTGGATAACTTTAGTTTCAGATATTGCTAAACTAAAATCTTCAGTTTCAACGGATCCGTTCTCAAACGATATAGTTGGTTTAGTGGTTTCCTCAGTTGCAGTTACAGCTGTTGTTGTTTCGTTACTACTGCTTTTATCTTGAGTATCCAAGTCCTTCCCACAAGCTGTAAGCAAAATCATAACAAATAATACAACAAATTTCTTTTTCATTCTTCATCCTCCTCATATAAAGCATCGACCTTCACGCCTAATAATTTAGCTAATTTAAAATCACTTGTTAATTGTATGATAAATTTCCTAGTTTATCCAGTTAATCACAAATGTAAATTAAGAAGGATTAAAGAGAGTAGTTAGATAATCAATCCATAAATTCAGTATCAAAGTAAAGATGATTCATAAGCTTGTTTACAATTCCGTTGAAGTAAGCAAATTGCCCTTTATGCATCTTAACTCCATTCTTAGCCTTCATAGCAAATTCCTTGAATGCTTTGGTGCCTATTTCTAATTCTTGTTTACCTGTGAATGCTCTTTTGTTAGTAGAATAATCAACAACTCTATTACACTGCTTAATGACCTTCCAGAATTCCTGTATAGTTTCAGATTTTTCGTAGAATGAACCTACTAGATTACAAAATACAACTGGAACCCAATGAGCAACAAAATTTGCTTGTTTTAAAGAGTTTTCTAGAGAATTATCCACATGAGAGTATTGAGCAACGGCTTTACGTTTATTGTTTTTATAATTTTGTTTTAAGAAAACAGTAGTTGTTTTAATGGCCGGACACTTCTTGGACTTTTTCACAGGGGCCTTGCCGGACATTACTTCTTTTACAGGTTGAATAATGATGGCATTTGCTGTTTGCATCATATCCTTTTTTCTCTTCATAGGTATTTGACGGATCATGCCAAGGTCTTCAAGTTTTTTCATTAAACGTTGAACAGTTTTATAAGAGACTTCAAGCTTATTTGCAATTGTATTCTTACACATATAGCTGACACCGATTTGCTTGCAGCTGTGGCGTTTTAGAACTTCTAGTAATGCGATTAGTCTGGCTTGTACATCTGTACGCTTAATAGACATACGAATAGTGTCTCTATATACTCGTACCGTTTTATTTAATTCTTCAATATCTGTGAAAGTGGAAAGGTTGTTATATGATTCTTCATTGGCTATTACGTCTATACGTTTTTTCATACTAAATGCTGTCTCCTTTTTGGAAACAAAAAAGCAACGTTCACCATAATTGATCATGACAAACGTTGCTCCAACCCAGCACATATTGTAAAATGTGGATAAGGGTACAGCAAGTGTTTGCCTATCGTGAGTAGGCGGACGGTATAATTAGTGGTCCAACACTATTTATACGCGCTGTGCTTTTTTGTGTTTGCCGGTAGACGCAAGAAATGTTTTTAGTCGACGTAGGTGTACCTCCGCCAACCCAAATCGCGGTTATTTGCCCGAGTGCAGTCAAGGTGGCGGTTCCGCCTCCGATTGCCGTGCCAAAGAGTTTAGCGACAGATCCCGCTAAAGAAATGCCTGAGAAGCCCGATCCATCCAAGCCGGTGATGGCACCGATGCCGGTTAATGTGACGGCGGCTATTTCTTTCGTTAAAGGAACGGAGGCCGCCAATGCGGCACCGAGGTCATTGACGATGCCGAGGGATGTTTTCGGTAAGTAGTCACCGATGATCTGATTGAATCCAGAATCACCTAAATAGAAGAATGCGGCGATCGGAATGACCGGTCCGAATACTTTGAAGGCAAATTGAAAACCCTGGATCAAATAGGCCGTTGATTTTTCAAGCCCTTGCTGCTTATGTGCGACAAGGGATAAAACCAGCAAAATGAAAACCGCTGTACCGCCAACCAACGCCGTGGCATCTCCGCCTTGCAACTTCAAAATCGACAATGCCACAACATCCAACAGAAAGGCGATTGGAATGAAGACGGCAAAAAACTTCTTTTGTCCCAGTGTAAGCAGATTTTCACTCATTGTTTGATCTTGGACAAATCCCTCATTATCCGCCTTGATTCTTCCAAGCTTCATATCCCGCTTTAAAAGGATAAAGGCGGAGAGGGTGGTGACGACCCCCATCGTAATGACAAGGGGGATGCTCGCAGCAATGACATCACCGACAGGTATCGAAGCCGCATCGCCCGTAAGTTTAGGCGCAGCCTGAATGATGAAATCCCCTGATAATGCGATTCCATGACCAAAAAGGTTCATCGCCATTGCCACCCCAAGGGCAGGTAAACCAGCCCGTAAGGCTACGGGGAGCAGGACTGCCCCAAGTAAGGCAACGGCAGGTGATGGCCAGAAAAACCAGGATATCACCATCATGACGATGCCGATTACCCAAAAGGCGAGTGTAGGATTCTTAATGAATTTCGCAAATGGTGCAATCATGACATCATTAATGCCCGACTTCGTCAAAACCATACTCATGGCAACGATGATGGAAATGATTAATATCGTGGACATTAATTCCGTGATTGCGAAAATGAAGCTGTTGAATATCCCGCTTATGGAAGAGGCTAAACTGCCTGTAGCCACTAAAGCCAAAAGGAAAATGCCAATTATGCAGATGAGGGTAGTATCACGACGTTTTACCATAAACCCGATTATCAATGCAATAAATACAACATAAATCCAATGGAGTGCTGTTAATTCCATCTCCATGATCCGTCCCCCTCATAAATGTGCCTAGTTACAGATTATGAAGGAGGTACGGTGTGGTGAGTTGTTTCATAAATTTTAAAGGCTTATCTTATTTACAACTTATGTTGTAAATAACGAGTTTAAGAGGAGATTACATGGTGTATTTTTTCTTTTGCTTAAGACTTAGTTGAAATAGGGGAATGTTGTATAAGATAATGCTACTGAATCAGCTATCATCCGTACAAAGTAAGTAAATGAACTTTACAAATCTTCCACAATTAGACGGTAGAATTGGCAAATTAAAGTCAAAAGGCATATATTCAATGCGCACGAAAACAATTACTCACCGTGTATGGCATCATTCATTAACAAAAAAGAGTTTGGTTGAATCTGATGCTGAAAGCTTCGCGGATCACCATGTAAACACGCTGGGGTGGCCTGGAGGTGGATATACATTTATTATCGAGCCTAAGAATCTAATTAATACCCCAAATGGTAAAAGGGCTAGGATTGTATATGCAAATGATATCCGAAGGACCTATCATGTAGGGAATAGCAATCAGTTCTCGCTTGGAATCTGTGTTGATGGTGATTATCGATATGACACTATGGATGATGCTACCCTTGCAAGTATCGCAGAGCTTCAAGCTGCTCTTGTTAAAGATGGAATTGGACAGTTAGATAAAGCTCATAACGAAATGCCAGGTTATGGCTTGAAAAAAGTTTGTTGTCAGATAACTACAGAAATGCATTTTATTGGAAAGGTTCAAAGGCTCCAGTCAAACCACATCCGGCTCCTGAGGTTTATACAATCCAAGAAGGTGATACTTTATGGAGCATTGCACATAAGGACGGTACTGGTGGCGTTCAAGTTGAAGATTTAATTAAAGCGAATCCTGGTATCGATCCAACTAAACTAAAAATTGGTCAGAAAATCAATTTTGAAAATGCTAAAGGCATTATTGTCCAACCTGATGATAATAAGAAAGAAACCGAAACTTCAAACAGTGGAGATGAAGTAGTTAGGTCCATTCAAAAAACCTTAAATAGCCGTTATAAAGCGGGTCTTGTTACGGATGGATTTAATGGACCTAAAATCAATCGAACTTATTAAAGTTTTGCAAACCGAACTTAATAAAGCAGTTTAATAAAAAGCTTGTTGTGGATGGTAAATGGGGAGTAAAAACTAAGGACGCCATCGTTACGGTCGAAAAAGGTGCAAAAGGCAATCTCACATGGATTCTACAGGCTGCACTTTATTTGGCAGGGCATAATCCTGGATCACTTGATTCTATATTTGGAAAAGGTACAGAGTCGGCTTTATATAAATTCCAGAAAGATAAAAAGATGACTGCAGATAAGAAGGCGGGCAAAGCTACCATCACGGAATTGTTTGCTGCATAATATAAAGCGAGGAATAAAAGGATTTTACACGGTTAAAATACTAATGTGAGAAGCCCTCACAAGTCTCGTCAGTTGTAAAACCTTCTCTAATGGAGAGGGTTTTATCTTTTGTAGGATGAATAAAAGGTAATCGAATGGATAAAGTATGAAATGTGTTAATACTTCCTATAGACACTCCTTTTCCAAAAGCCCTTCTCTAATGAGAGGGCTTTTCTATTATCATTAATTGGATAAAATATTATTGTGTTTCCAACAACACTCCTTCAGACAAAAAAGCCCTTCTCTTAATCGAGAAGGTTTTTTTATTGGTGTTTTTATGGATATTTACCGCGAATATTGAACAGGTTAATAAATGGCCTTTTTCAAAGGGTTAATTTCAATATGGAGGGATTATTGTGGATACAACAGTCCGGCCAACAAACGGGACAACAAAATCAGCAACAACCACAAGGGCAAAACCAATTATCGCAACAAATTCAACAATTAAGTGGTCAAACTCAACATCAATTACAACAAACAGATCAACAACTTCAACAATCTATCCAACAAGCAATTCAAACTTTAAATCAAGCTTCTCAATACATTCAAAGTAATCGAGCATTAACTCAAATGAATCAAGCTGTAAGTCAAGCACAACAGCAATTACAACAAATGACAGGTGGGCAACAGCAACAATCTGGCCAACAAATGGGGAACCAACAAGGGCAACAACAATATGGTCAAATGGGACAACAAAATCGACTACAGTAATCAGGAAGTTAGACTGAGAATAATTAAATGGTTTAAAATGTATATTAGATAATTGATTGGAAAAAATATTATTGTTGTTTCCAACACTCCTTCAGACAAAAAAATCCTTCTCTAATGAGAGGGATTTTTTAATTTACAGGAATATTAAGTAATTAAATGAATAAAATCAAATAATGTGTTACCCTTCACTTATTCAGATAAACCCTTCTCAATCGAGAAGGCTTTTTTTAATAAAAACTAAATCAGCAAGTTCTACAAAGACGGACTATATTGGAGTTAAAACATTGAACGATTCAATATACTTCAGGAATGATTTTGCTATTGGGACTCATACTTTTAAACTTAAAGGGTATAAAACTGTTAATGGTCAAACAAAGGCCTATTGGTAATTGGTAGTAGAAAAATAATGAAGAGATATGCTCATTGCATATCTCTTTTAATTAGGAGAAGCTTGGTTTATGAAAAAATACTACATAGCTGCGTTATCTGTTTTGATATTGCTTGGGGTTATTTACTGGTTTTATGCTTCATCTCCACCTAAAGAATTAAGCACGTCTAATAATGATGATATTGAAAAAGAAAGCGGCACTTAATAGTAAAAACAATGAAGTGACAGTTGTTGCCTCAGTAGACAATGACATTGATGAGGACAGAAAGTATGCTTTACTTATTTTTGAAGATTATAAACAAGTAAATTTCAAAGCTGAAAATAAGGAGCAGGAAGTAAATAAATTTTTCTTTGATGCGAAACCTAACACCTCCATAAACTTCAATGTTTCTGTTCCCATTCGTTCCGATTCCAGTGAATTGACTTTTTTAATCGTTCAAAAGCCAGAGTATAAATTGAAGGAGCTCGATCTAAATAGGGCAGGGATTTTAGGGACAAGTTTTAAGTATGCGGTATTCCATCAACAAAGCTGACAGCGGGAAAGATGCAAAAAAAGTAAAGCAAGTAAAACCTGATGCTATTGTAAAGGATGGATTCAATGAAAATATATCTATCACAAATAGTCAGGAAAAGTTGCAATCAATTATGACTGAAAAAGAAGGCAAGGAACTTAAGTTCTCTGCCGGAAATTAGACAAATGCTGAGATCAGATATGCAATCATAGCTTTAAAAGATTGGGAACAAGTTGCAGTTAGAGATAACACAGACGTCTTATATACCACTGTTCCACCAGAAACTAGACATCTTTTTGATTTTAATCTACCCGACGTTGAAAGAGAAAATAATTTCCAACTCATCGCCTTTCCCTTTCCTTTTGAAATAAGTCCTGATAATTATGAGAGTCAACAAACTTTTGGTTCCTTTAGAGTTGTTATTCAAAATAAAGAATAAGATTTATACGGAAAGGAAGAATCGGATTGTCTACTATAATTAATATATTAGGTTTCGTGGGTATTATCGGATTTATAGTTTTTTAGCAATAGCAAAAACTATAAAAGATAAATCTAAAAGGTAGTTGGTTTTATTAGTGGAATCACTTTCCCCGATAAGAGGTCTGGATTACCAGGCCTTTTTTTGTTCCTTACTTATACAGCATTGTAAGACGAGTCAAAAATAAAAAGGAGAATTCATATACCCTTACAACATGAAGCAGGTCTTTTCTATTTTCGAATAAGTTTTCCATAAGCAGGACTCCTCAAATACAGTATAAGTCCTTCTTATTAAAGTGAATTCTTCGTCAACTATCTCTATTTCTTGTTTACCCTGATAATGCTATTCCGTGACCAAAAAGGTTCATCGCCATCGCCACGCCTTGCAATGGAGTGGCGTTAATTCCATCTCCATGATCCGTCCCCCTCATAAATGTGCCTAGTTACAGATTATGAAGGAGGTACGGGGTGGTGAGTTGTTTCATAAATTTTAAAGGCTTATCTTCTTTATTTTCAACAATACTTCAAGTATCCTTAATTTGAATAGCAACTACTGTAAATGAGGGATAAGCCGTGAAGCAAATATATAGTGATGTCATACAATTTCGGGGTACACATTATGAGTTTGGATACATGCAAGGGGAGGAATTAAAAGATTCACTAACGGTAAAAAACCGTGAAGATCAGTGGAAGATCAGGCAGCCGCGGTTTACGGTTGAAGAAGAAGAGGTCAAGAGAGCCATTACACGATTCGCCCCTGGGGTTTGGGAAGAATTACTGGGATTGCAAGAAGCGTTGAAATGGCCAATGGACCGCGTGCTGCAAGAGTTCGGTGGATACCGATTGGATTATGTCCGGTCGGGCTGTTCTATCATGACAGGCAATGATTATCTCATTCGTAATTATGATTACCACCCAAAGACTTATGAAGGACGCTATGTCTTATTCCAGCCAACCGATCAAGGGTATTCAAGCATCGGCCCTAGTCAGCGAGGGACTGGCCGGATGGATGGAATGAACGAAAAAGGGTTGGTGATAGGCTATAACTTCATGAATCGCAAGAATCCTGGTGATGGTTTCATTTGTTGCATGATTGGCAGACTGATCGTTGAATCATGTGCGGACGTTCAGGAAGCGGTGGCGATGTTGAAGGAAATCCCGCATCGTCATTCTTTCACTTACGTCGTCTATGATAAAAGCGGAAGTACCTATATTGTGGAAACCTCTCCGAGAAATGTAGCGGTGCGCACGTCAAATGCCTGTACCAATCATTTTGAAATCATGAAAAATGAAAACCGTAACCATCTTATCGATTCGAAACGCCGATTGGAGATCATTCAAGATCATGAAGGGAAACTTTCTTCAGCCTACGATGCTTATCGGTTGTTTAATGATACAAACCAAGGAGTCTTTTCGGATTTATATAGCAGCTGGGCGGGAACGATTCATACATCCGCTTATTTACCTAAAGAGATGAAAGCTTGGATTGCCTTGGGAGGGAACCAGGAGCCGACTTCCATAGATTTTGCGAAATGGCTCGAAGGGGAAGATGTTGATTTAAGACAAATCAAAGGTGTAATCGATACGGATATTCCCTTCGTGCACATGGATGAGGGAGCGAATTGGTTTCGGAATTGAGCGTTTTTAAGTGAATTTCAACCATACTTTGTTAAGGGCCCAATCCTTTGATTGGGCTTTTTTTATTGTTCTATTTTTAGGAAAACCTGGTACTATTTATTAGTGGGTGTCACCGTAATATAATATGATAGAGTAACGGATTTTGGATTGGGACAAGAAGCTGGATTTGTGTGCCGTACTTGTACAATGAATAAGGGGATGAGCGAATGTTTTCGACAGCTATTGGATGGTTTCGGTTTATTACAATAATTGAGGGAATCTCATATGTTTTATTGCTTGCCATAGGTATGCCCATTAAGTACATATTGGATATTGGGGAAGCAACACTCATTTTAGGCAGCATCCATGGTTTCTTGTTTGTCGTGTTTGGGCTTTTATTACTTTATGTGAGCATCATATCAAAATGGTCCTTTTTAAAAATGGCGATGATTTTCATCGTTTCATTCATTCCATTTGGTAATTTTGTAATCGACCGCAGGCTTTTGAAGCAAAGTTAAATACTTTTACTTTTAAAAAATCAAAAAAACGCCTTTCCATTTAATTGGAAGGCGTTTTTTTTATGGATTTAAGCTTGCTGTAAGGTTGGCACAAAGATGCTGTAAGAATGAGCATGTAAAGTAAATGTATCAACAATACTGAAGAGGTGAAACAAATGGAACCATTATTAAAAGTGGAAAAGATAAAAAAAACATATGGTAAATCAAACGCTGCCTATACAGCGCTGGAAAATATATCTTTTGATATTCATGAAGGGGAGTTTGTAGGAATCATGGGACCTTCTGGAGCGGGGAAATCGACATTGCTCAATATGTTGGCAACTATCGACTCGCCGACTGAAGGGAAAATTTATATGAATGATACGAGCATTCACGATATGAAAGGGTCGGACTTAACGGATTTCAGACGTGAAAATCTTGGTTTCATCTTCCAGGACTACAATTTGCTAGACTCATTGACTGTGAAGGAAAATATATTATTGCCACTTGCGATTGCGAAAATTCCAGAGAAAGAAATTACTGCATTGGTGAACCGTATTGCTAAAGTATTTGGGATTGAAGATTTATTAGCTAAATATCCATACCAAATCTCGGGTGGGCAAAAGCAAAGAACAGCTGCAGCCAGAGCGCTTGTGACAGAGCCTGCATTGATCCTGGCAGATGAGCCAACAGGTGCACTTGATTCAAAATCGGCAACAGGTCTGCTGGAAAGCTTAAGTGAACTAAATGAAAAAAATAATTCCACCATCATGTTGGTGACACATGATGCATATGCCGCAAGCTTCTGCCGGCGGATCATTTTCATCAAGGATGGTACGCTTTCAACAGAAATTTATCGTCGTGGCCAATCACGTAAAGCTTTCTTCCAAGAAATCATGGATGTCCTTGCAACAATTGGAGGTGAGGTAGATGACGTTATTTAGTCTGGCGAGAAAAAATATTGCCCGGAACCTCTCGCAATATTTTTTATATATCGCATCCATGGTATTTAGCATTATCATCTACTTCACATTTGTAACATTGAAATATAGTGATGCAGTTGCAGAACAAACGGCTTCATCACAGAAATTAGGTTCATTAATGAGTGGTGCGGCCGTCATCCTGATTTTTTTCGTGGCCATTTTTATTGCCTACTCCAATTCATTTTTCATGAAAAAACGTAAAAAAGAAGTGGCATTATATGCATTGCTTGGCGTACGTAATCGCCAGATTGGCTTTATGCTCTTCTTTGAAAATCTATTGCTAGGCTTGGTTTCATTAGTTGTGGGGATTTTACTTGGATTTCTTTGTTCAAAAGGGTTCATGACGGTCTTGATCTATTTAATGGGCTATGATGTCATCGCACCTTTTACATTTTCGGGATATGCAGCTTTGAACACCTCTATCGTATTTCTTATTATTTTCTTGGTGACATCATTCCAGGGCTATCGTTTAATTTACCAATTTAAACTAATTGATCTTTTCCATGCATCGAAAAAGGGGGAAGCGGCTCCGAAGCCATCCATGATTGTAGCCTTTCTGGGAATTTTCCTGATTGTCATCGGATATTGGTTGGCGATGCAAGATCTTTTTACTTCTAAAGTGTGGGAAAAGATTGGCTTTTTGATGACGGCACTCATTATTTTGACGACTGTTATTGCCGGTACATTTTTATTGTTTCATAGCGTGACAGGCTTTGTGTTAGCCGTAATCAAGAAAAATGAAAAATGGCTATGGAAAGGCCTGCATCTGATGACGGTCTCGCAATTGCTTTATCGCATTCGGGGGAATGCAAGGACATTGACCGTAATTGCGGTGTTAAGTGCTACAACGGTAACGGCTGGCGGTGCGGTTTATGGTCTTTATTATAACGCGAATGACCAAGTTATGACCGTTGATCCGAATACCTTCATGTATCAGCAAACGGATGCTAAAAGCGATCATCAAGTCACCGCCGTTTTGCCAGATACAAAGTATGATGAAAATGTTGAAGCGCTATCCATTACATTTAATACGAAAGAACTTAGCGAGGAATCAGCATTCGATAACTCGGATAAAAGGATTTACACGGTAATCGATGAAAGAACATATAACAAATTGGCAGATGTACAAGGTAAGGAAGCATTGCATGTGAATCATGGCAAAGCAGTCATTTTAGATATTGGATATGACAAAAGATTCTCACCTGAATACAAGGACAAGACGATAAGGACAGAAAACAACACGGCGATAACATTTCAAAGCTTTAAAACACAAACGGTTTTAAATGCTAAAACAGCAGGCATTGCAGTGGTTGTATCGAATGATCAATTTAAATCATTGCAAAAAGAAGGGGAAGCCCTGAACTATCGTGCTGTCGGTGTTGATCAAGCCTCCGTGGATTTATCTGAAAAAATATCAAAACAAATACCTGAAGAAGCACTATTTTCCAGTGCGCCTCAAGATTTTCAAGCAAGCATTGAAAGTGTGGGATCATTGCTCTTTATCGGCAGTTTTCTTGGTCTGGTTTTTTTAGCGGCAACAGGGAGTATCATTTACTTTAAAGTTCTAACGGAGGCAGAGGAAGATAAATCACAATACAATATGCTTCATAAAATGGGCGTTAACGCAAAAGAAATGCGGAAATCCATTGCATCCCAAGTGTTTGTAATCTTTTTCGTTCCGCTGGCAGTCGGGCTATTGCACAGTGCGGTCGCTTTAAAAGCCTTCTCGGGCTTATTGATGATGAATCTGGCAAAACCTGTGTTGATCTGGATGATCGCTTATACGGTTATTTACGGTCTGTATTATATCTTAACGGTAGCTTCTTATAATCGTATTATCACACAAAATAATAAAACAGAAGGATGATCGAAATGAAGAAATTTTTTATGGCAGTTGGCATATTATTCATACTTGGAGCGGCAGGAGTATTCGCGCTTACTAAAATGGACTTTAACCGCATGAATGCCGATAATTATTATTTGCAAATTACAGAGGATGGGGTGCAGCATGAAACCAAACTGGATGATGGTACAGTGATGACTTCCTATTCTTATAAACTTGACGCCAAAAATGCAGATGGTGAAACGATACCGCTTGAATTCACGGCACAAAAAAATCTTCGAAAAGATGCCTACTTAAAGATGTACGTGAAAAATGGTGATGAAGTTTCGTCATATGATGAAGTGAAATTTGAGGATATTCCAAAAAAGGCACAACCAAAATAAATAGGAAAGAAGGGCTGTCTGTAAGTTATGGACAGCCCTTTCTCTGTAGAAAAAATAAATTATATAAGTATCGTGATGGTTGTTCCCTTATTTTCAATGCTAGTCAAATCCAGTTTGCCTTTATGAGCCAGAATGATGTCCCTTGCAATGGCCATTCCTAAACCGGTCCCATGTGTACTGGCAGTATTCGTACCTCGATAGTAGCGTTCAAAAACCTGATCCAAATCTTTGGAGGGAATACCGCGGCCATTATCGGCAATGGTAATTTGGGTATGATGTTCTGATTGTAGATGAATATCATCAATTTGTATTTTCACGACGACATTTTCATCATTATGTACAAGCGCATTGTAGATAAAGTTAAAAATTGCCCGTTTCAGTAAATTTTTATCAACTTTATATATTGCTTTATCCACATTTGCCTCAAATTCGACCTGTCGATCACCAAATTGTGAATCATTTAAGAGCTCTATCGTCATTTCTCTTATAAACCCAACGATATCAACATCTTCAAATTGCAAAGGAAGTCGTTGGTTGCGTAAACGCATCGTTAAATTGAGATCATCCAACAGATTTTTCATATATACGGACTGTCTATTAATAATGGATGTAAACTCATACAATTCTTGTGGTGTTAATTCAGTGGCATTGTCTTTCATCAATTCTGTATAACCATGGATGGATGCAAGTGGTGTCTTCATGTCATGAGAAACATTGCTAATCCATTCCTCACGCATTTGGTCGAGTTGATCACGTTCTTTTTCATACTGATCTAACTTTACCGATAGTTCATTCATATTGTGAAATACATCTTCATAGACGCCTTTTGGTATACTCATCTTTTTAAAACGTCTTTCACGAAGCTGCTGAATCCCTTCTATTAAAGTGTTAAGTGGTGTCGTTAATCTTTTACCAAATAATAGTCCAATGACTAGGGCAATAATAATATCCACCGTTAAAAACAGTAAAAGTATGATGTTGAAGTACTTTAAAATGTGAACATAATTATAGGACAGTACATATCGGCCTACTCCTCGATCTTTAACCCCTACAAAATAGCTGAAATCATCAGCTTCGCCGGCAAAAACAGTCGTCTCTGCATCAATTTCTTTATACTTATACATTTGGACGATTTCAACAGGAGAATATACGGTTTGCAATTTTTGAGGTGTGTAATAGGCTGCTACTTGTTCACCCTTATCATTCAAAAATTGTATCCAGGCATTCGTGTTCCGCAGTTTTTCCAGTCCTTCTTCATTTACCTTTGGTTTGTCATCTATTAGTTCAACATATTGTGAAAAAGATCGGCTAAAGTTCTCCGCAGATTCCTCTTCCGTGTCGAAATGAACAAAGAGTAAGCATAAAAGTAAAATGGTATTTACGATTCCTACGATTACAACAATTGTCACAACGGATCCTAAAAAGCGCCGTGTCAATTTCCACTTCATCTTGTTTCACCCTTGGTCTGTAATTTATAACCAAGCCCTTTAACGGTTATTAGAAAAGATGGCTTTGAAGGATCTGCTTCGATTTTTTCGCGTAAACGGCGAATATGGACCATCACTGTATTATCAGAGCCAAAGAAATCATCGCCCCACACATGTTCAAACAAAGTTTCCTTGCTCAAGATCTGATTCGGATGATGCATAAAACAGCTCATCAGACCGATTTCTTTAGCTGTGAGCTCAAGGGTTTCGCCATCCTTTTTCACTTCATTTTCATTTGAACTAAGCTCAAATGGACCAATTTGCAATTTTTTAGGTGAAGTTTTTTCCTCTGTATAGCCCGCCCGCCTAAGCTGCGCCTTTACTCGATAGGCAACTTCTTTCGGACTGAATGGTTTGGTAATATAATCATCCCCGCCAATCGCCAACCCTAAAAGCTTATCAATTTCCTCATCCTTTGCCGACAAAAATAAAATGGGCACATTCGACACTTCACGAATTTGCTTGCATAAATCATAGCCTTCACCATCTGGCAGCATGATATCCAGCAAGACTAGTGATGGATCGAACTTTTGAAACTTTGCCCACCCATCCGCAATTGTCCCCGCCGTAATAATATTGGGGATACCTTCTTTATGTAAAACTGTCTCCATGAGACGTGCCAAATCTTCTTCATCGTCAATAATTAAAATCCACTGATCATTAGACATTCTTCTACCTCCTAAACATCAATCATACCCTACAGTATAGAGTACCCCTTAAGAAAAAATAAGGGGAGGAAAAGGTTTTTAACGAACTCATGCCATTGATTTCACGAAACACAGTGAAAATAATGAAATGCCATGATGATATTGTGCCTGGTACTTATTTATTTAAGGGAGTTTCCGAAAGAAGATCGTGCTTCATACTGATTTGGTAAAGGTTGTATGATAAACTGTTTAAAGAATTGCCAGGTAGATTATGCTAAGTAATGGGATTTTAGGAACTCGATCCAAAGTACGTAGCGAATGTGGAAGAATAAAAGGAGAAAAATATAATGGAAACAAAAAAGGTGTTACCCGTACTTTTTTTAGTGATGTTTTTAGTCATGGTCGGATTTGGGATCATCATTCCCGTCATTCCATTCCTTGCTGAAAAGGTTGGTGGCAGTCCTACAGAGCTTGGCCTTTTAATGGCTGTTTATTCACTGATGCAATTATTTTTTGCCCTGATATGGGGACGTATATCAGACCGGATAGGGCGTAAGCCTGTCATGATTATCGGGATTGCTGGACTGGCCCTTTCGTTTTTCATCCAGGCTTCGGCAGATTCCCTATGGGTATTATTTGCAGCCAGAATCATTGGCGGGATTTTATCATCGGCAAACATGCCAACCGCAATGGCGTATGTGGCTGACATCACGACGCCGGAAGATCGGGGAAAAGGGATGGGAATCATCGGGGCCGCCACAGGGCTTGGATTCATCTTTGGACCGGCGATTGGCGGGGTATTCTCCAAATCAAGTTTGAACTTGCCGTTTTACATTGCTGGAATATCCTCTTTGATTACTTTATTCTTAGTGATTGCGGTACTGAAGGAATCACATACAGTAGAGAAGAGGGCCCAACAGTCAAAAAATAAAGAGTCCATGTGGAAAGCCTTTAGAGGGCCTCTTAAAACCATGTTCTTTCTGCAAATGATCGTCACCCTTTCAATGGCAGGACTAGAAACGACTTTCGCCTATTTTGCAGCCAAAAAGGCTGATATAAGTCTTGTGCAATTAGGCTATATCTTTATGATCATGGGGTTTGGGAGTGCGATCGTTCAAGGTGGATTAGTGGGCAGGATGACAAAGAAATATGGGGAAGGCGCGGTCATTCGAATGGGAATCATCGTCTCGGCAGTTGGTTTCATTCTCATCCTGTTTTCTACCGGGTTCTGGACATCGGCGGTCTTCCTGACGATTTTCGGAGTGGGTAATGGGTTCATCCGGCCTGCAATTTCGGCACTGCTTACCAAAAGTTCCATGTCGGGCCATGGCAGTGTCACGGGATTGCTATCTTCCTTCGACTCGTTCGGCAGGATTGCCGGTCCTCCGATTGGCGGTTGGTTATTTTCGATTTCGATTGATTTACCATTTATATCGGGTGCCATCCTTTCCGTTTTTGCTTTGATTCTTTTTCAGTTATACCATGCACGGACACAGACTAAACAGGTCCAAGCATCTCATTGATATAATGATGGGCAAAACCCCCCATTTCTAAAAATGGGGGGTAGTTGCGAGCGGTGCTAAAATAGCACTGTTTTTTTATTGAATCATATTGAGGAATTTTCGTGTGCGCGCTTCTTTAGGGTTTGTGAAAATCTGCTCGGGTGTTCCCCGCTCCATTATTTTTCCTTCATCCATGAAAATGACTTCATCGGCGACTTCGCGGGCGAAACGCATTTCATGGGTTACCACGATCATTGTCATGCCTTCATCTTTCGCCAGGTCTTTCATGACCTGCAGGACGTCTCCCACTAGTTCGGGATCCAAAGCGGAAGTGGGTTCATCGAATAGCATCACCTTAGGCTCCATGGCCAGGGCCCTTGCAATTCCGACCCGTTGCTGCTGACCGCCGGACAATTGAAACGGATAAAAATCGATTTTTTCACCTAAGCCCACCTTTGTAAGCAGGGCAGCAGCCGTTTCTTTCGCTTGTTGTTTGGCTATGTTTTTTACAATGATGGGGCCTTCCATTACATTTTCCAATGCTGTTTTGTGGGGGAAGAGGTTATAGCTTTGGAAAACCATCCCTGTCAAACTGCGAAAAGATGTAATCGAATTTTTTCTAACGGGTTTTTTGAAGTCCATTACCGTTTCATCGATTTCAATCGTCCCGTCCGTGGGCACCTCAAGGAGATTCAAACACCGAAGAAAGGTTGTTTTACCTGAACCGGAAGGACCGATCAATACAATGACTTTGCCTTGCTCCACTTCCAAATCGATGCCCTTTAATACTTCAAGGTCACCAAACGATTTATGAAGATTCTTAATGTTGATCATTTTAAAATCTCCTTTAACTACTGCGGTTCTTATTTTGCTACATAACGATTAAGTCTCTCCTCTAAACTTCCTTGAATGAAAGATAGAATCGTACACAAAATCCAATATAAAGCAGCTGCTTCCATGTAAAGCAGTAAAAATTCATAGTTTTTTGCAGCGATTTCTTGAGCTTTACGAAATAATTCCGTTACAAGAATGAGTGATGCAAGCGATGTATCTTTTAAAAGGCTAATGAACGTATTGGATAATGGGGGAATGGATACCCGCGCTGCTTGCGGTAAAATGATGCGCTTTAACGCTTGGGTATATGTCATCCCGATTGAATAGCCTGCTTCCCATTGCCCTTTTGGTATCGATAAAATGGCTGCCCTTATAATTTCCGAAGCGTATGCTCCTACATTTAAAGAGAATCCTATAATAGCCGATATGAAAGGATTGATGGTGACACCTAAATTTGGAAGTCCATAGAAAATGATAAATAATTGCACAAGTAAAGGTGTCCCGCGGATGATTGACACATATACACGCGCAATTATTTGAAGAATTCTAATGGAAGATAATCTAGCCAATGCTGTGAGTACAGCAAGAATAAGGCCGAGAACGAATGTGATCAATGTTAGTGGAATCGTATATTGAATAGCTCCCTCTATCATCGGATAGAGGGAGGTTTGAGCGATGGAAACAAGCTGGTTCATACGCTCGGGATCAGTGAAAATATTACTTAGGAGAAACATCTTCACCAAACCATTTATCCGAGATCTTCGCGTACGTGCCGTCGTCTTTCATTGCTTTAAGTGCTTTGTTTACTTCTTCCACTAATTTGCCGCTGTCTTTTCTGAACATTAAACCACTTGCGACTCCGGTTTCTTCCTCATCAGCCACTTTGATAGGTGCATCCGGATGTTGCTTTTTATAATCAAGGTAAGATAATTTGTCATTGATCGTCGCGTCTACACGTTTAGAACCAATAAGCTGTACGGATTGTGAAAATCCTTCAATACCTGTAACTTCAGCACCATGTGATTTGGCTAGATCATTGTAGTTACTCGTTAAAGATTGTGCAGAGGTCTTGCCTTTCAAATCATCGAAGGATTTAATATCCGAATTATCTTTGTGTACAAGCAATACGGCTCCTGATTGAATATATGGGTCAGAGAAATCATATTTCTTTTGACGGTCTTCATCGATGCCCACTTGGTTTGCGATCATATCAAATCGTTTTGCATCCAAGCCTGCAAACATGCCGTCCCATTGTGTTTCCTTGAATTCAGCTTTCACTCCAAGGCGTTTTGCCACTTCTTTAGCAATTTCAACATCAAACCCCGTAAGTTTATCTGAATCATCGTGGAATGTGAAAGGAGGGTATGTACCTTCTGTTCCAACAGTTAATACGCCATCTTTTTTGACTTTATCATATAGACTTTCTTGTGAAGAAGATTTATTGCCGGTATCGTTTGCCTCATTTTTAGTATCGGTACCACAAGCGGTAAGTACAACCGTGAAAGCTAACAATAGCGATAAAAGTGCAACCATTTTTTTCATTTGGGTAAACCTCCTAGTAATCTGATAGGGATTGATACTCTGTGATACTATACAAGAAAAGGAAAAAAGTCAATGAAAATAACTTATATCATTATTGTTAATGAAACTTGGTGAATTATACGGTTTTTCATGCTTGGAAGTGAAATAAAACGAAAGGGAAGGGAAGTGTACATTAAGATTCTAAGGGGTCAAAAAGCCCTCTTCCGCTAAGTGGGAGAGGGGCTCTTTGAGGCCGTCCAGAATATTGCTGTATTCTTTTTAACTTAGTGTTTACCATGATTATTTATCCTCTACGCTGACGAATATAGGGTTTGAATAGAACCAAAGGTCTTTATAGTTACGTTTGTTTATTTCTGAAAAACGCGTTTCGTTATCCTCGATTTCAGTCTTTTTATCAATCAGCGGTTCACCGTCCATCGTTTCTCCAGAGACATTTTCCCCTAGATTCGTGCCGCGTAAACGGAAATATTGATCCTTATTTGCTTTGACTTTGTAAGTGATGGCATGAAAACCATCGCGATCGGTTTTCCAGTCTTTACTTGTAAAGCGTTTAACCACTTTTGTCGTATCATTGGTGGCTTTATTATAAGCAGGTGTTCCAGGCTCTGCTTTCCCGGTTACTTCACCGGAAATTAAATCCACGTGATCTACCTTGACGGGGTCCCCGTTATTGTTCTTTTGGGGGCTCTTAAATCGGACGGTGATCTTGACCATCTGTCCTTCCTTCACTTTAAGGTCCCCGCCCATATCCACCGTATTGTTTCCGTTTTTAGCTTGGAATTCAAGGGCATCGATCAAATCACCAAAAACGGAGAAGGATTTTCCGGATCGCATGCCATCAAGGACAGATTTTATTGATGAGCCATTTACCCATGTATAATTCTTGGAATATTCTCCTGGCCAGTAACCGCTTGAGTATAGGCGGTTTTCACTGATTTCAAAATGGGAGTCCGAATTGGAAAAATTCCAGAACTTACGACCTTCCCCAAGTAGCGCATCCCATGTACCTCCTACCTTAGCAAGCATGTAATCGGAACCGCCATAGGTCCGGTTTTCCGGTGTTGTCAGATTTAAACCGCCTCTATCCGGCTCCAACTGGTTACCTGGCATACCTTCAAATCCGAACATGACATCCGGGGCGATATTGTTGAAATCGCGAAAATCAGATATGCTGTACACCCTCTTTCTTGATGGATGGTTCAATATGGCATAACTTGTATTCTTATAATTTTTTTCGAGCCAGGCCAATGCCGTTCGGGCATCCTCGGATGTTTTATTGGCTCTTTGATCCTGTGACTTCCAAATGGCTACATCCTTAGGATCAAACATCTTTTCATCCTGGTTGGTGAACAGATATTCGAACTGATTGGCAGCTTTCAGACTTTTAGGCGAGCCCGGCTGATCTCCCAAAATGCCTATGCCGACATGCTCGTATGTGGGCATGTCCCATTCGAAGCCTGAAAAGATGATTTTATTTTTAAATTTGCCCTCTTTTTGCAGTTGTTTTATTTTTGGGGCTTGATATTGAATGATTCCCTGAGACAACGGTATCGGCCCTCCTGGAATCAAATTACCTTCATCATCCCTTGAAGACATCCTCAAGTGATCGGAAATTCCCATCCAATCCATGCCATACTTATCAAATGCGTTATTCAGCAAGCTTTCAAGGCTCTGTGATCCCTCGGCATCATCGGACTGAGTGGTATGGGCATGATATTCCCCCTTCATCCATCTGCCTCCTGGATTTGTCTGATTGTCTTCTGCATCTTTTGCTGCAACCGCGGCCGGAAGACCCTGAAAAAGGATGGCCAGGCTTAGAACCGATACTGTGAAAGCCCTGAACGTATTAATCATTTTACTGACACCCTCCATATATTGAAATAATATTGAATAAGCTAATTTTATTGTAAAAATATTAAGAATCCGTTTGGGGTGAGTATGGTTTATGTAAATGAAATGACCGTTTTGCTTCCATTATCTGATTTTGGCAGTACACGGCTTTGAAGTTGAAAGGGAAAGAAGGGGAGGGGCTTGAAACAAAAAAAAGGGTGCAGGGATAATTTCATTCTCTGCAACCTTCGACAACCATTTTACCGTACATATTATTTGGCTTCGAGTAGATTGATATGATCTACAATTTGATTTTCACCGACAATGAATTGCAGTTCATAATTCCCTGTCTTGTAAATGTAGTTGATTTCATTCGTACTGGAAATATGGCGTATTTCGTCAGCACTTCCGAGTTGATTTCCTAATACTTTAGGTGTGATGCTTCCTAGATTATGGTCCCGTTCCACATTTGTCCCGAAATATCGGATTTGTGAGATGGTCTTGTCAGCGTTATAGGCAAATGCAAAACCTGGATGCCCCATTTCTGCATGGTAATAGTCAAAAGTTTCATCTGTGTTACCTGGTTCAGGGGGAGAACCAAATATCCCATATACATCTTTTTGGGTGTTTTCATTAATTTTCAAACCCATGGCAGTATAAGGCATTTCTCCTGAAAAAGCTTTGTTGTAGATTTCATGTAAGGTGGTAAGAGCGTGATCCTTAGCTATGGCAGAAGCGGAATCCATTGTGGATGCAGCCTTAACCGGTTCTGTTGAAAACGATGCACCTGCCCCTAAAAGAGAACCGGTCAGAATAAAGGCGCTGACCATTCTGGCCGCCGGTTTTTTTGATAACATTTCTTATCCCTCCTATATCATTACTTTTCCACAATTTTCTTGCATGAAACATTTTCTTGAAGATAATTGGAGTGTTTGATTATGGTGGAGCATCAGGGGATTTATAAGCTGCATCTGCGGCAACAGTTGATTTAAAGTAAACATATCAAGTTGATCTCTAAAATCATGTTTAGCAAGCATCCTCATCACCACAAGTTTAAATTGTTCTATTTAAAACAATAACTGTTGGCGAAAGGGTTCTATCTAGAATTAAAAACAAAGTTAATTGGAGCGGGTGTGAGACTCCTGCGACCGCCCGCCCGCGGAAAGCGAGTGCCTGAAGCGGAAATCAACATCCAAATCGTACAAGCAAAAAAAAACTGCAGACAAACACGATTTTCATCGAGTTGCCTACAGTGTGGTGCTTCAGCATGATGAAACACAATTGAAAATGATTTGATTAATCCCAAACGCTTATTCTAGGGACTCCAGCAGTTCTTAAATAGTCCAATAATTGACCAGTATGTACAGACTCATGATAAGCGATTCTTAGCAACATGTCTCCTAAATCCCTGATATATCCTACATCAGAGCGATCAATTTTAATAGTGGATAAGTCGTCTTCGCTGAATGACATGATTGTTTCCAAAAAATCACGCCTGTATGGTTCAGCAAAATTTAATTCCGCTTCCACGGAGCTAAGTGGCTGTTTTTCATATGGTGATTCATAAACTGGTAAGCTGCCTTGACTTTTAATGGATAAATGATAGTAATGCTCACTATCAAGGACATGTCTAACCATTTCTAAACAGCTCATTGCCTTGTCGTCCGGTTTCCAATGGAGTGTGCCTTTAGGTATTGAAGTCCATAGTTTAATGTTTCTTCTTCTAACCTCTTCCAGATTTAAGATGATTAGTTCTATCGATTTCATTATATCTCCCCTTTTAGAAGGTATACAATCACTATACAGGAATGGGTTTATTTTGAAAATATAGAAAAATATTATGTCTGGGGTATTAAATCATTGCGATTCCTTCCAATATATATAGTACCGCTCCAGTTTTATAAAAAGATAAACATATGATAGGTTCACTAGTGTTTACTGGTTGACCTTTTTAATGGGAACTCTACGATCAAGCCAAGGAATGACATACGTTGCATACTGTTTTTTTAATAGAAGTGCCTTGAATACATGGAATATTGCATGAAAAAGAAGCATCGGAGAGAGGGGTAAGATTATAAGAAAGGTAGAAGAGACTACAGGAAAAATGCCTATGAATCCGTGTAGAATTTACAGGCTTTCCTTCCCTAGTTGTTCATTGCATGGAGGAACAGAGAATTCATATATCCCTATAATCCTTTTCCCGCTTATTTGTATTAGTATCAGGAATGAAATTTCAGTTAATATAGGGGTGAAACAGAATGTATTTGATCGATCTTTCTTCTTATCTACGCTATAAGCTTCAAGAGACCCTTCTTAAATCAGTGATTGAATTAGAATGTCATCATGATAAATAAAAATTGGTTTAAAACCAAGGGCTCTAAACTTTTTCAATGCTTCATGGTTATTTTTGTTCACGAAACCGGACACTACAAGGATTCCTTTATTTCTCACATATTCTACTAATTCAGGTAAAAGAGCTTGCAGAATTCCCTTTCCTCTATATTTTTTGTCAATGACTACATAATTAATATGAGCAACTTTATATAAATAAAGATTATAACAAATGAATCCCACTACTTTACCTTTATCATTACAAATCACAAGTACCTTGTGTGACTTTTGCAGAATTTCATTCACTTTATCGGAAGAAACCCGAAAATTTTTTACGGTGATATCCGTTAATTTCTTTATATCCTTTTTAGGTTTCCAGTCTCGAAAAAAATACATCATAACTTCTCCTTTATCTCTATTAGATATAACAGTTATTCACTAGACATATATAGCTGGTACATGTAAATACATAACACGGAATCCCTTTAAATAAGTCCAAAGGGATTCCATGTTAATCTCAAAAAAGCAACCTTCTAATTTTCAAATTTTTTGACAGAAGTGGGTTTCTTGATGGAAGTAGGTTCCTTAGTTGAAGTACCTCTATTATTGTTTAATAAATTTTGTAAGACTCTTCTCAAGGCAGACCTAAGGCTGCTATTGCCAGTTCCGGAATTACCAGTTCCAGAATTAACAGCTCTTCTTAGCTTTTTGTTTGACACTGAAATCATCCCCTTTGTTTTATAAATTTCCACATTACTAATTTATGTGTAATTTTCCCTTTTGCTTGGACAAGTTCACCAATTATTGCACAGCGGCAGGTGTTGCTACCATTTAATGTAATAACATGGTATAATCTATGTGAATTACTTCACATAAGAGACGCTCGTTATTATTCATACTATTAACTCATAAACGAAAGTGGGTTGGTTATATGCTGAAGAAAGTAGTTTTAGCTGGCGGGACTGGTTTTGTCGGTCAATTCTTTGAAAAGCATTTCAGAAATATAGGGTATGAGGTAAGGATCATCTCCAGACAATCCCCGCATATTGGCTGGGAAGATAAAGAAGGAATAAGGGAAATGATCGATAATTCGGATATGTTAATCAACCTAGCAGGAAAAACGGTCAATTGCCGCTACAATGCCAAGAATAAGAAAGAAATATTGGATTCACGAACCGATACGACAGAAGTGCTAGGTAAGGCGATTGAACAATGTGAAAATCCCCCTTCACTATGGATAAACTCAAGTACGGCAACGATATACAGGCATGCTGAGGATAAACCAATGACGGAGGAGGATGGTGTAATCGGTTCAGGTTTTTCCGTAGATGTCGCAAAAGCGTGGGAGCGCACATTTTTCGATTTCCGATTACCGAAGACGAGGCAAATCGCTTTACGGATCGCCATTGTATTGGGAGATGGGGGAGTGATGGCCCCATATAGGAATTTGGTTAAATTCGGATTGGGAGGCCATCAAGGATCAGGAAATCAGAAATTCAGTTGGATACATATAGAAGATTTATTTAACATTGTCCTTTTTCTGAGAAAGAATCAGGAGCTGAGCGGGGTGTTCAATTGTTCATCGCCGCATCCAGTTACAAATCGTGAATTGATGGCCCATTTGAAAAAGCTCATGAATATTAGGATGGGACTTCCCTGTCCAACACCCATGCTTGAAATGGGGGCCTTCTTTATGGGGACCGAAACGGAATTGATATTAAAAAGCCGGTGGGTCATACCTGAGAGATTGGAAAAGGCGGGGTATGCATTTAAATTCGATCATCTTGATGTGGCTCTCGAACAGATACTGATGAATTCTTAAAATACTCGAGAAAAATTGCTATAATGATAGATAGAAAATCATTTAATGGAGGGGAATCGCAGAATGAATATGACTCCATCTGAAAAAGTCGGAAAATTCACAACAGGAATATTTTCAGAGTTGGCGGCCCGCAAGCAGGATGCAATGAAACGGGGGCGGGATGTTATCGATTTGAGTGTTGGAAGTCCGGATCTACCGCCGCCTGATTTTGTGGTGGATACACTTGTGAAGTATGCGCAGGATCGCAATTCCTACGGGTATACGTTAAAAGGTACGCCTGAATTCCATGAGGCAGTCCGTTATTTTTATCGGATGCGTTATGGAGTGGAGCTGGATGCAGAAAGGGAAGTCCTCCAACTGATGGGGTCACAGGATGGCCTTGCACACTTGGCAACGGCGATGATAAACCCTGGAGATTATGTGCTGGTGCCAGATCCAGGATATCCAATTTATGAAGCGAGTGTAGAACTTGCCGGCGGAATCATTCATCCGATGCCGCTTACTGCCGAAAATGGATTCCTGCCGCAGCTCAACGAAATTCCGGATGAAATACTGAAAAAGACGAAAATGATGATCATCAGTTATCCTGGAAATCCTGTCACGGCCCTTGCTGATGAGACTTTCTTTTCGGATGTTATATCGTTTGCGAAAAAGAATGAAATAATGGTGGTTCACGATTTTGCTTATTCGGAATTGATTTTTGATGATCATCCGCAAATTAGTTTTATGTCCATTCCTGGTGCCAAGGAAGTGGGGATTGAATTTAACTCACTTTCCAAAACTTTTAATATGGCCGGCTGCCGCATTGGGTATGCAGTGGGAAATCAAGAGGCGCTGAACATCCTGGGAACGCTGAAATCACACATCGATTATGGGGTTTTTTATCCTATTCAAAAAGCTGCCGAAATGGCGCTAACTTCCAATCTTCCGCTGCTATCCGAACAGGTTAAGGAATACCAGTCCCGACGTGATGCCTTGATTTCAGGTCTTGCGGAAGGGGGATGGCATGTACCGAAAACATCAGCTACGATGTTTATTTGGGCCCAAATTCCTGCTGGCTGGAAATCACGGGATTTTGCCTATGCATTGATTGAAAAAGCAGGGGTAACGGTCGTTCCAGGCGATGCTTTTGGGAAGCAGGGGGAAGGGTATGTCCGGATGGCCTTGGTCCAGCCGGCCAAGAGATTGACAGAAGCTGCTGAACGGATCAGAGTGTTTTTGCAGGAAAAAATGGAGTGTGAAAAATCTAGCATTTAATATATTCAGGTTTTAACAACGCCCGATCACGGATCGGACGTTCTTTTTTTATTTTCTTGCTTTTATATAAGGTGAAATGCACAAGTATCATTAAGGCATTTGAGAAAGTTGACCCTTATGGAATGATGTCCTGACCCTACAAAAAACTGGAGCAAATTGCTGTACTTACTTGTTAAAGTGAGGCGCTCTCTAGTATTTTTAAAAACTACTTTGAAGGTCCATCCTCTGATGGGCTTTTTTATGTTTATGGGAAACTAGAGTGATAGATGATAATGGAATTTTTGAACGTAAAAAGGACAAGCCGCATAAAATATAGCAGGTCCGCGACAATCTTCAATGAAGCGGACTTAATAGGATAGAGAGGGGGAAAAGCAATGATCAACTGGAAAGTGCGTCTTAAGAACCCTACGTTTATATTCACTGTACTCCTTCCTGGGCTTTTAATATTGGCGCAGATGGTTGCCGCGTTCATAAACAATTTCATTACTCCTATAGGCTTTACCATCACTGATGATGCATTGAACGGCGCTTTAGGCATCATTAACTTCATAGCGCTTACATTCTTTGGGATCGGCGGTGTGGTCGATCATACAACTAAAGGTTTAAGTGACAGTGAAAATGCCCGACAATACGAGGAACCTAAGTAATGGACACTATTCTTTCAGCTACTGAAAAGTAGAGTATACCAGATAACACCGTATTAGCTAGACAACGGCGTTATCTGGTTATTTTTTTTGCAGGGATGATGATCGCCGAAAATGATTTGGTCTAAAAATCGAGAATCAACATACATTTAAAATTGTGGTTCATTTTCAGTTTGGGGAGGAAAAAGGATGAGTTATCGTTTACCAGTTTCAAAATGGTTTGCAGCCATAGTTTTAGTCGGGGCATTATTGACGGCATTCATATTCAGTCCGGCTAATGCTTCAGCCTCTATCAATTATGGTGATGAAGTTGCCGCTTTGGCAAAGAAGCAGGTGGGAAGTAAATATAAATATGGGGGGACGACCCCTAAAGGGTTTGATGCTAGCGGTCTTACCCAATATGTATATAAAAATGCCGCCACAGAAATGAAGATTCCAAGAACGAGTGCGGACCAGTATAAAACCGGAAAGGCCGTGAAGCAAAAAGATTTGAAAGCGGGCGATTTGGTCTTCTATGCGACAGGTAAGAAAGGGCAGGTCTCTTTTGTAGGAATCTATTATGGAAATGACACATTTGTCGGGACCACCACCAAAGGGGTCAAGGTGGTCAAAATGAGCGATAAATATTGGAAAGAAAAATATATAGGGGCAAAACGGGTCATTAAGTAACAATCTGAATTTCACAAGATAATAGTCCTGAAAACAAAAGAGCATCGAAAAAATCGATGCTCTTTTTGCTAGTCATATCCGGGGGCCATTCATTCAATGATGATATCGGTTAAAACAACATGGCCATTACGAACTTTTACGACAGCCACTGAAGGATTGGCCAATGCTTCCTTCTCCATTTCCTTTGCCTTTTCTTCGGATGCGAAATAATTGTCCAGACCGTATCTGATCTGAATGGTTTTAGCATTTTGCAGGTCATAAGGGACTTCCAATTCCCCTTTTAGGTACACGCCTTCGCCGGGCTTTTCTTTCGTTACGTAATCAACAGCGTATAGTCCATCAGCGTTTTGTTTTAAGCGTACATATACCTTTTTATAATCACCCATATTCCTTGTATTGAACTCGGTTTTAATCGAGTCATCGACTTGCGACGACTTTACTGATTCAATTTCGTATTTCAAAGCTACATAGCTTCCCCTAAACAAATCAGTCGGGTCGACCGGGGCTGTCTTGATCTTGATTACATCTCCTGTCATTGTTGTCCAGACCGGGGGAAACGCCAAGATTAACAAAATCAAGACTGGAATGGAAAATACGATTAGTGGCCGGAATGATGGATTACTCATTGAGTTCCCCTCCTTTTTGTCGTTGGTTTTCAAAGAAGAAGCCAAAACCGATGAGCATGATTCCACCGATGATGAATGTAAGCGATTTTGGCAGGAAGTCAAAGGAGTAGATGTAATATCTGAAAATCAGTGCACATATTATCACGATGCTGGTCAAACTGCCTTTTAGAATCAGATAAAGCAGAAAAACGAAATAAGCTATAGGAAACCAGATTGAAAAATCAAAGGTAAGGAAGAGTGCGCTAATACCATGTAAGATATGCCCTTGTATATGTGTGATGTTTTGTAATTTGGCTCTTACCGGAATATAGGCAAGCACGATACCCAGTACAAACAAGATGGAAAGGACAATCGTATTCGAATTTTCAAACCCTAGTTTCGGCACGAATTCCATAAGAAATAAAGCAATTGTATTGATGGCTAAAGCGTTAATGAAAAAGGTCAGATAATTAGGGTAATCGAATTTCTTTAACAGAATGTATAAAGCCGGTAGAAATACAAGAATGGCAAGCGGATAAGATGTTTCATCAACGAATATACTTCCGTTCAAATAAATGAAAAGCAGGAAAGATGTAAAAAGGAGGATGAAAACATCCTTCAAATAGTATCCAATGAATACCGTTCCAATCGCCCATAATAAAAAGGAATTGTTGAAATTGATGCTAATGTTAAACATCTGCTCGACTAGAAATATCCCTGCACCAAAGATCAGGATACCTGCATAATGCAGACTTCGTGACGTTTTGGGAAAGCGTGCCTGCACCTTCACGCCAGCAAAGTTCACTCCGATTAGGAATGCAATGATAAGCAGGAATTTAACCGCTTTACTTAAATAGATCCAGTTGCTGGCTACGAAGGTCAATACGCCTAAACCTAAAAGAAGTGCCCCAATGGATAATAGAATCGTGATGAAGTTCAAATTGCCTTTTACATCATAGGAACTTAACATCCTCACTTTCTCTTGCCGGGAGATGACTCCTTCCTTTTCAAGGTAATTAAATTCATGTTCAAGAAAATTGAATTGCTTCTTTGTTATTGCTTTGTTGGCCAAAGTAACTCCTCCTTCCACATTTTACTATTATACATCGTATTCTCTTGCTGCTTTGAATATAATGCTAATTTTCTTCTACCCTTATTGGAATGCGTGTAAGGAAAAAAATATAGTACCTTGCAATGAACAGTACCATGTGGTAAATTATTTACATAAGATGTATTGTTCGGTGTTTGGTACTGTTTATTGAACTGTACTGAAAAACTATTGGAAGGAGTGATGGTGCTATGAATGTACAATTTAAGAAAGGTGTTCTGGAACTGTGTGTCTTGGTTTTACTGGATAAGCAGGATCGCTATGGATATGAACTTGTACAGAAAATTTCGGATCAAATTGAAATATCGGAAGGGTCGGTATATCCACTTTTACGACGATTGACGAAGGAAGAGTATTTTACGACATATTTGCAAGAATCAACAGAAGGGCCTCCGCGCAAGTATTATACATTAACCGAAAAAGGACGGAGATACCTTCAAGAACTGCTGATGGAATGGAATGAATTTTCCAATGGGGTCAATCAATTAATCAAGGAAGGTGTGAACCAATGAATAAAGAACAATTTATAAAACAATTGAATGCCTCTTTAACCAGACTTTCCTTAGAGGAACGGGAAGATATCCTTCAAGATTACGAAGAGTATTTCGAAATTGGAATGGAAGAAGGGAAGTCAGAGCAGGAAATCTCCAAATCCCTTGGGAATCCTAAACAGATTTCCAAGGAACTGATGGCAACCTATCATCTTGGTCAGGTCGAACAAACGACTTCTGCAAGTAATGTTATGCGGGCGGTTTGGGCAGTCATTGGTTTAGGGTTCTTTAATTTAGTAATCGTTTTGGGACCATTTATAGCCTTGATCGGAGTTGTCATTGCAGGGTGGGTTTCGGCGATAGCGTTCATTCTTGCTCCGCTTGGCGCTCTGTTTAACCTTCTGTTAGGTAACTTTCAATTATTCGATCTTTTCTTCGCATTGGGACTATGCGGGATTGGCATTTTCATTGCCATGGGAATGTTTGTCGCTACGAGTGCTTTAACTAAAGGATTCATTCGCTATTTAAAATTTAACGCTTCCCTTGTGAAAGGCGGTTTGAAAAATGATTAATGTAAAAAAATTATCGATCATTGCACTTGTATTGTTATTGATCGGGGTAATAGGAAGTCTATTTACGTTTTCCCAAATGACGAATAAGGAAACGACTACAGAGGAAAAAACGATTTCGGAAATCGTGACGGACATTCAAATCGACGCTGACAATGCAGCTGTAGAGATCGTGCCAACGAAGGATAAGGAGACCAGGATAGAGTTGGTTTCAAAAGGGATGGATGTTTCCAAGTTGGATTTCACTGCAGATGTGGAAGGGAAGAAGCTTTCGGTACAATTAAAGGATCGGCGTACGTTTAGCTTTGGCTTTCATATTCAATCCTTACATTTAAAGGTGTATGTGCCTGATGAATCTTATAAATCCTTTGTCGCCGAATCCGATAATGGAAGATTGCAAATAACAGGATTGAAAAGTGAAAATCTAAATGTGAAATCTCAAAATGGCCGGGTAGAATTAAATGATATGATAACCGAAAAAGTTGAAGTGAAATCTGCTAATGGAAAAGTAGAGCTTAATAATGTGGAGGGAAAACTGGTTGGTTCATCGAATAACGGTAAAATCACATTAGTCACGAAAGACTTGGATAGGGAGATCGAACTCGAAAGTAATAATGGTAAAATCATGATCAAAACGGAGAATGAACCGACGAATACAACATTCGATGTTCATGTTGACAATGGGAGAGTGGATATCCTTGGTAAGTATGAGGGCGATACTGTCATTGGCAAAGGTGAAAATCTAGTTAAATTGGAAACGAATAATGGGAAAATCGAGATAACGAAATAGTCGAAGTATATAAGCCGATCCAATTGGGATCGGCTTTTTTCAGTTATGCGTCCCCTTTTCTTAAGGAGATAAGGAAAACATTTAAAGTTTTTCCTTTTAGATGTTTTTGGAATTATAATATAGAAAGGATAATTATGTTAAAAGTAATGAGTGTAAGTCCGCCCTCAAATCTAAGGATAGGGTTTTAAGGAAACGACTTCAAAAGTATGGGGGCTGTATAATGAAATTCAATAAATGGTCATTGGATATATTTAAACGGACGATCTTCACTCGCAAGAAAAGGGAAAAGGATTATCTTAAAAAAGGCTTCGAAGTGCAAAAAAAAGTGTTTAATATAGTGGAAAGTTCTAAGGATATTATCTACTGCTACGAATCGAATCCAAGTTCCAAGTTCAGGTATCTAAGTCCATCCATCAATACACTTTTAGGTCAAGGCGTCTTGGAAGAAGCATACAATGACCCTTCCTCCCCTTTCGAAAGGATTCATCCTGATGATTTTGAACTCCTAAATGAAAAGATATATGGTGGGATAGATTATACTAAGCCGGTCATTCAACGCTGGAGAACTATCGAGGGTGATTTTTTGTGGTTCGAGGAATATGCTACACCCATTTATGAAGAAGAGCAATTGGTAGCCGTTCAAGGAATCATTCGCAATATCGATGAAAGAGTGAAATTCATACAGGATATTGAGTATCAAATGTCCCATGACCCTTTAACGAACATTCATAATCGACAGTTTTTCGATAATATAGCTGCAAAATCCAATCTGGATTTTGACACTCCGGTTGCCATGATATTGTGTGATTTAGATGAACTGAAATTTATGAATGATACGTATGGACATAAGAAAGGAGATGAATTGATTAAAGCATCGGCAAATCTATTAAAACGGATTTTTTCGGAAATCGCTGTTGTAGCGAGAGTGGGAGGCGATGAGTTTGCCGTTCTTCTGATTGACAGAAGCAAGCGAGAGGTAGAATCTCTTTGTGAATTATTAATGGAAGAAATCCTTTTGCAAAACTCCCTAAAAAAAGGCCCTCACATCAGTATGTCATTCGGGCATGCTTACCGTTCGCATTCCAAAGGGAATATGGATAGCTTATTCATGGAAGCGGATCAAAAAATGTTTCAAGATAAACGGCGAAGAAAAGAACAGAAACTCGTTCGGCCGGGCAGATGAAAGATATGGAAACAATAAGATAGGGTGTAGAACCATTCTTCACTTGCAGAATGGTTGTTTCAGGGGATGTTTTATGAAAATTTGAATGTAAGGAAAATCCATTATGCTGGCGGGATGCGTTTCAGCTAAGAGCCGTTACGGATGAATAGAGGCAATGGTTTAATGCATTACAGCATGGAGAACCTAAATTATTGGTTTGCATATGGAAGGTAAGTGGACGGAAATGATCATGAATGTTAAAGGGGGAGCCCGGTGTCATATTGGGCTTTTATTTATATATATATATTTAGGTACACGAAATAAATCATTCGCTTATTTTAAGCAATTTTAGTAAACTGGCAATGACTATTATAATTAGAAGGTGAAGGGATATGAGGGAAACCTTAGTGGATGAACGGGTAAGAGGGACTGATAAAATCTGGACACGTGATTTCATCATGATCTGTTTGGCAAATATGTGCATCTTCATGGGTTTTCAAATGACGATGCCGACCCTCCCGTTGTTTGTAGAACAGCTTGGCGGTGATGACCGTCTTGTGGGGGCTGTCCTTGGAATCTTCACTTTTTCGGCCTTGCTTGTCCGGCCAATTGCCGGAAGATTATTGGAGACGAAAGGAAGGCGCATCGTTTTTCTTGCCGGGTTAGCCATTTTTGCTTTGTCAGTGGGTTCCTTCGGTTTCATGGGGAGCATCGGCTTGTTATTCATGATGCGGATTGTACAGGGCGTCGGCTGGGGATTTTCTTCAACGGCTTCAGGAACGATTGCTTCCGATATAATCCCTGCGAAACGGCGTGGTGAGGGGATGGGGTATTACGGATTATCGGGTAACTTAGCACTGGCATTCGGGCCATCATTGGGTCTTTTCCTAGTTACGGTCCTTCCGTTTCAAGAGTTGTTTTTGATCTGCTCTTTATTAGGATTGCTTGCCATCATTGCAGCATCACTTATTCGGTATCAAAAAGTGGAAAGTGATCCTTCGGCGGCTGTCAGAGCCAAAAGGTTTGATATTTATGAAAAAAGTGCCCTTCAGCCATCTTTGCTCATTTTCTTCATCTCCGTTACATTTGGTGGAATTGCAACCTTCCTTCCCCTGTATACAGCGGAAAAAGGTGTAGATGGAATTCAGTGGTACTTTTTAGTATATGCAATGGCCCTTATGGTCACGAGGTTATTCGCGGGTCGACTATATGACAGAAGGGGACATCGAGCCGTATTCGTGCCTTCAACGGTACTCATAATGGCTGGAATGCTGCTGCTTGCATGGATGCCGAGTGAAGCGGTACTTTACATTGCGGCAGTGCTTTATGGATTTGGATTCGGTTCTGTTCAGCCGGCGCTGCAGGCATGGTCGATTGAAAAGACGGCACCCAATCGGAAGGCGATGGCGAATGCCACATACTTTTCATTTTTCGATCTTGGAGTGGGCATAGGTGCCATCGTGTTCGGGCAGATTGGCTTCCTCTTCGGATATAGGAGCATCTATATCACGGCAGCCGCCTCGATTTTCATTTCGATGATCGTTTATTTATTCATCATCAGGAGCGAGGATAAAGGAAAATCAATATAAGGATGTTGAATGGCTTCAATGGAAGTCATTCTTTTTTTTGAGTCAGTAGGAACACCCTTGGTGCACTATCCTAAATATTTTAAAAATGGAAAAACTTTGTTATTATCGAAAAGAGATTATACATAAGATGATAGAAGGTCTATTTGAAGGAAGGGGAAGCTTGGAATGAATGACTCTTCAAACGAAGAAATGACATTAGAAGGAAGGAAGCGTATTTTCCAAGAAGAGCTGGATGTTTTATGGGAAAGGCGGCTCATCCCTAAATCAGAATATATCCGGATTAGCAGGGCTTACAATCGGCATTTCCAATTAGCCCTCCATAAACAAAAGCGCTTAGAGCAAGAAAAGAAGAAATCCACCCATGGAACTGAAACGATAATCGGTGAAAGTGCCGATAAGAGGATTCAGGATAGCCTGATCGAAGAATCTTCATTCCAATTACGGGAATCCAGTGGATTGAATGAATCAATAATGAAAGATGAGAAGGCCGGGTATGCGCCTATTGAATCTGGTTTCGAGGAGAGCCTTGAACCTGTCAAGGAGATCAATGATAGGAAACCGGTTATTCAAAAGCAGGCCATCAAGCGGGAGAAACCGGTAAAACCGGTAAAGCCGGAAAAGCCGAAGAAAACACCTGAACAAATCAGGGAACGGAATATTTCTGTCATCCTGCTCACTGGGGTCATATTGCTTCTGTTTGGCGGGTTGATTTTAGCAACCACTTCATGGGGGGATCTGAATGCGGTCCTGAAAGTTCTCTTCATTGGAATGGTATCCGTCATTTTTGCAGGGATGGCCTTCATCGCTTCGAAACTGAAAATTGAACAGACCTCTTTTGCATTCCTGACGCTAGCGGGTTTATTCATTCCGATTACGATTTTATCAGCTTCATATTATCGGATTTTTGGAGGGTACCTTTCACTTAATGGTGGGGGGCGGGGACTTCTGGGGTTTCTTGGGGGATTACTCTGCTTAGCCATTTATTGTAAGATTGCTGACTACTTCAAGTCGAAAATATTCATTTTCATTTCAATATTCACGTTTGCCATTACCTGCTATTTCGGATTGGCCTTTGTGACGCCGACTATCGAGTGGATGTTTTTGGCGATTGGCGTTCTTAATTTATTGCTATTAGGGAATATTGAGCAATTGAAAAATCAAAAAGCATTAACGTTATTCAAACCATTCATTTTTCAATTTATCCAGTTTAAGATTATCGTGGAGACCTTTGTGGTCCTGACATTATTTTCAAGCAACTTGGTGTATTCGCTAACGTTGATGGTCTTTTCTGTTTTGTTTTTAATTATTTCGGTCAAATTCCAAAAAAAATATTATGAAATGGCTTTTAGCGCCGTTTTCACGTATGGTTATATCCACCTGGTTTATAACTCGTTTATAAGTGAGTACATGATCATTGCATTTGCACTTGTTCCAATCATTTTTACCATGCTATCGAAATATCTGGCCAAAGCCAAAAGAACTAAGCTTTCGAAGCACTTCATGATTACCAGTTTGATTGAGAGCGGAATCGTTTTCTTATATAGTAACGCGATGGTGTACCAGGAGAACTATGCGCAAATATTCGTCGCGCTCATGTTATTATCCGCCCAGCTTGCCTATGTTTCCCTTCAATCGAGAAACTCAAGCCTCACGTACCCGGCTGTTGTTATTTTCGACTTAGCGTTATTATACCTTTTCTTTGCCTTGCCAATCTCTTTTTCTACCATTTTAAATCTGTTATTTGTTATTCAGGTCGTTCAATATCTTGGAGTATATTTATATAATCGTCACCCAAGGTACATCCTGTTTAGGAAGAGTACCTTACTTATCTCCCCAATGATCATGTTAGTGATTCTGACCATTCAATTCAGCGAAATGGATTGGCTTGCAGTTAGTGCGGCTCTCGCCATGATCTCTGGGCTTTTCTTCATCACCTATATAAAAGACGAAACAAAGCATATGAAGGAAAATGCCTTATACGGATTTCCAATCACTTTCGTACTAGCTTTAGTTGCTTTCTATCCATATTTGACGGAGAGTTTAGAATGGGTTCGTTCAAATTTCCCGCTCAGCGTCTATTTAATGGGTGTTTCACTGGCTTCCATCGGTGCGGCTTACACATTTAAAAAGGGATACTATAAACCCTTTCCAGTTTTTGCATATAGCGGGCAGATTCTTTCTTTCCTTTCCTTGATATCGATTCCATTCGATTCACAAAATCCTTTGGAGGCAAGCGGAGTGATTGCCGTAGCTACTGCAATAAACGGCTGGTCCGTCCATATCCATCGGAAGCAAATATTCTGGGTGCCTGTCGTGATTACAAGTGCCAGCTTATATGCTTCACTCTACGATGTTTTTGATTTTGCATCAATGGTACTGAGGATTGCGTTCGTGTTGCTCGGCCCCATTATCTTTTTCCTATTAGGAGAATGGCTTGGGAAATATTCGAAAAGTGGGAAACTGTATTTCTTTTACGCAAGTCACCTTGCCAATTTACTGGCGATTCCTGTTGGATATTTGCTCATTATTTTTACGGATAGCTCACCGTTACTATATGTTGCACAACTGTCGATTTATATTTTGAGTGCTTTAAGGGCGCATGTTAAATGGGAAAAATACGTTTTTACGTACCTAGGGTTTTCAGTCCTTTTCCTACAGGTCCATTTATTTGTGGTAAACATGGAGCAAATAGTATTCATTACATCAATATGCATGATGATTACAGCAGGACTCATAACCATTCTGTGGGGGTTATCCAATAAGAATTGGAAAGGCATCATGGAGTATTACCTTATTCCATTCATTCATTTAGGGATAAGCATATCCATTTTGGAAACGGCGATCCGGGACTTTCCACTTAACCGCGAGGTAGTCTGGGTAGGAGTGATGACTGTACAGCTCTTGTTTGCCTGGTATCTGCTCATGCAAAGGAATTGGCGGAACTATGTTGCCGTTCCTCTAGGCCTGGCGTTCATCTTCTATAATATGTATGTAAATACATTGCCTCTGGTTATGGCGATTATCGTATTGTTTGTATGTATGGTTGTGATGATGATGGCTAGCAGACGCCTTTTCAAAGGATTGCTCAACCAAGAGGGAACGAAGAGAGTCATTGATCATTATCGGATTTTTGGCTTGTTATATCTGTGTACTCTGAATCTGGAAGTGTTTATGAGCGATACAGCTTCTGCGATTTTGGGGATTTTTGTTTCCCTGCTGTTGCCTAGCTACTTCATCCTGATGGGAAGATTCACAATCTATAAGAAAGAAAAAAGCATTTACTCGGGAATAGCGGCAATCATCGGCCTTTTCCCCTTCATCAATATCATAGATTATGCCCATACACTCCCAATCGTCACGAGTTTGGCTGTTCTTTTTGGCTGTATGGCAGGAATGTTGTTACTGAGCAGGCTGTATTCCAGCGGTTCACTCAAGAAAAACGGATCAGGCATCATCAGCTTTGATCCTTACAGGATTTATGGTTTATTCTTTTTGATCGATATGAATGCGGAGGTTTTTAACGATACTAAACATCAGTTACTTCAAGTCTTTGTATCGCTGCTGTTAACCGCTTATTTCATTTTCCTGAGAAGCTTGACAGCGGAAAAGCTAGAAAGGAAAATCTATTCCAATATTGCTGCACTAGTCAGTCTGTATCCCTTCTTAATCATAGTCGGCTATGCCGACAGCTTATCTGTTGTAATGGGATTGCTATTCCTTTTTGGCTGTATGTCAGGGATGCTGCTTTTAAGCCGCCGTTATTTCGATGGTTTAATCAAAAAGGAAGAAACAGGTATGACCATCGATGCATACAGGATATATGGCCTGCTGTTTTTACTGGCCATGAATCGGGGATTTCCAGCAACTGAAACATTGACCCAGTTACTCGAAGTTTTTGTATCGCTCTTAATCACGGTTTACTTCATCTTGATTGGAAGTTTCACAAAGGATATAAAAGAAAAGGGCATCTACGTTTGGCTGACGGGAATTCTCAGTTTGTATCCGTATTGGATCATCATCATGTACGCGGACACATTACAGCCTTTCGTTGGAACGGCAGTCCTTTTTGGGTGTACGGCCATAATGGTCTTGCTAAGCAAGAAATACTTTAAAGGCTTGCTTGATAAAGGCGGGGCAGGACTTCAATTGGATTTTTACAGAGTCTATGGTCTGTTGTTTCTTATTGCCATGAACATGGATGTTTTGACGGGGGGACCGGCACATTTCATTTTGGAAATCATCGCGGCACTTCTGATTCCGGCCTATTTCATTTTGATGAGAAGCACGACGACAGGGATGTTGGAAAGAAAATCCCAGTTGGCAGCAGCGATTTTGTTCAGCCTATATCCGTATTGGGTCATTGTCGATCAGCTCACGATCCCTCCTGTACTTGAGGAGGAGGTGAATATTCTGCCGCTGTTCATTGTCAGCACCACTCTGCTGAGGAAAATCTTAGTTAAAGGCAAAATCACACAATATATCGAAAGCGGTATTGTTTTCCTTTTGTTTTTAGCCCTGATCATTGATGCAATGGCAGGAAACACCTTATATGATGCCCTCATTATCGGAACCGTGTCATTGGCAGCAATGCTCTTTGGATTCATGATGAAATACAAATCCTATTTCATCGCTGGAACTGGGACGATTTTATTCAATGTCTATATGAATACCAATTCGATGTGGAGCGAGATGCCGTGGTGGCTGTATTTAATCATCGGCGGGGGGCTGCTTATCGGAATTGCATCTTTCTTTGAATGGAAAAAACAAAAAGACAACAGGACCTCTAAGGAGGTTCTTGAGAAAAATAAACAAAGGATCAAGAATTGGTTCAATCGGTGGAATTAATGAAGAAGAAAATGGAATGCGTCAGATACCCAAGCTCTTAACCTTGGACGAAAATTAAAAGGGGTTCGGAATTTATTAATTCCGAACCCCTTTTGCCTGTGAACCGAGAGTACTTAAAAGCTCTCTTTCTCTGCTTCTATTTTTTTTATTTCCTCATCCCAATCATGAATTTCTATTTCCCACTGATCTATATTAGTTTGCAAAACATTAATTAAAAATGGTGATAGGACATTTCTGTATTTTTCTAGTTCTTGAATCAATTTCACTCGATCTTCAGTTAAACCTTGCACTAATTTTTTTTTACTTTCCAAATTTGCATAGACAAAAACTGGCCTGAATTTCCGTAACTCATTATCACCCATATCAGTTGTAACTCCTTTGTAATTGAGTGAAAAACTAAGCACGATTAATCAGTTCATCTAATGCTTGTGTATACAAAATCGCTTGGATTTCTCCAAGCGAAAAGCTCAAGACGAACAAGAACTGCATGAAGAACAGCTGGAAGAGGAATCAGAACTGCTGTCATGGGAACCGGTATGGCCACCATGATCGGCATGGCCGGATCCGGAGGAAACTGTGTTTGGTTCATTCCCGAATATATCTTTAAATTCGCTGTCAAAATCATCGGTGCTTGCATAAGTGAAATAGGCAGGAGCTGCGTAGTCAGTCTGATCATACGTTCTCCGCCAATTCAATTCTGTCATGGGGCGATTTTCTTTAAATTGTGAAGTGAAAGCTTCAAAGGTCCGTTCCGCCTGTATACTTGTCGGTTTCCGCATATATTTCTCTTTTAACTGCTCCAGCTCCAACGTTTCAAAATCGCGGAGAAGCGTTAGCCCTTTATCATGTTTGAAAAATTTGCCCCATTTTTGAATGGAATGGGAGTCCACCGTAAATAGCTGTACATAGTAAAAGTCAAAAAGAGTGCGCTCATCGGGTTTGAAAACAGGTTCTGAATGAGGATGGTGCTGAATGGTCCTACCGATGAAAACCTGGCAAAACTCATCATATTCCTGTCTATAGTTCAGCATGATATGCCATAACTCATCGATGACTGAATTAAACATTTCAACTTTTCCAAACACTGCAGCCATAATCAAATAGCGTTTCAATTCACGCCAGGCCTGATTGACCTTTAACTGTGAGTCCCGTGGATGCTTCAGGCGGAATTCAGTATTGACCTTTTCCATATAATCGAAATCCAGTGCTTTATTAAGCTTTTCTATCAATGCTTCTGAAACGATTTCCGTTGCATGAAGATCTAAAGTTTCACCATGGTATTTACGGAATTCATTTTGATAGCGTTCCATTTTAGCCGGTTCACTTAGCCCTTTAACGAAATTGACCAGGAAAACAGCAAAAATTGCCGCAAGAATGACATAAAAGAAGGTCATTTTTGTCCACTCCTCTTAATCTATGGATATATTGCTTTAACATTATCTTACATGTTAATGGAAGGGATTGTAAGTTGTTTTATCTAAAATGTTCCGTTGGCGGAAATTGATTAATCTCGTGAGGTTGCATGACAATACCCTGAATCGGGTATCGTCCTTTCCTTGGCATGTAAGGGGTTTTCAGTTAAAAATCAAGCGCTTCAAATAATGCCTCATATCTAGTATAGTTAGAGGGGAAAAGGGGTGAAGGCATGTACTTGACAGTAAAAGAGACTGCGGAATATCTATCGATGCCGGAATCTTATATAGAAAGTTTAATCGTTCAAAATAAAATTCGCACCGTTCATGATGGTGAGCAGCATTTGATTTTTAAAGATCAATTTAATATGCATCTTGAACAGATGGAGAAATATAAGAAGGATTTAGCGGATTATTTTAACGAACCCATTCCCGAAGATATCGATGTGAAAGATGAAGATTAGCATCTGTCCATTTGGCAGATGTTGAGTTTCAAAAAGGAGGAAGGTACTAGACTCCTGCTTAGAAAAGCGCGTCTAGGGTAAGACACCACAGGCTCAAGCTGAGGAGGCTTCGACCGCCCGTGGAAAGCGAGTGCCTGGAGCGGAAATCAACGCCCAAATTGTACAGCCATAACAAAAGCTGAGGCCATAGCCTCAGCTTTTGCTTGTAGATAGAAGGGGGCCCGGAAAACATATCTTTCATCAAAGTGAAGTTCCGGACCTATTGATCCAAAGCAACACCTTCAACTCCATAGGTATGGTTCTATCTAAATTTTATACAGAGTTGATTGAAGCAAAAGGTACGAGACTCCTGCTTAGAAAAATAGGGGAGACACCGCAGGCGCAAGCCGAGGAGGCTCCGCGACCCGTTCGCTGAAAGCGAGTGCCTGGAGCGGAAATCAACGTCCAAATTGTACAAACCAATAAAAAATCGTATTTTCAGTGAGTTGTCCAAGGTCTGGCATCTACCGATTTGGCGGATGTTTTTTTCATGCAGGAAATGGCTGTCAAAGTAATGGTCGAATTTCCGAAAAAGGTCTTAACTACGTCTGCATCAGGGGCCTTACTGATCATTCAAATAATTTTGTTGTCAATGGAAGGTAATTGTAGTAGAATCCTTCAATTCCGTGTAAAATGAAAGGTAATAGGAATTATCACGGCAGAATGGTAGTTAGGAGATAAGTAAGTGGTAAAAGATTATTTGCAAAGCGAAGGTTTTTCAAGGTTAATTACATTAATTGTGTTAGTTCTCTTTTTAATAAGCATCGGCAGTATGGTTAATATCGTGTTATTCACATTTGTTTTCACTTTCCTGATGGGAAGGCTGGAGCAATTTATCATGATTCGGCTGAATAAAGTAATGCATATCAACTCCAAGGTTGTTATAAGCTTTTTATATGCAGTCGTCATTTCTTGTTTAGCCATCGTTCTTTATAAATATCTACCGGTCATTACGTTACAATTCACGGAATTAGTGACACAGATCGTTTTCTTCTTTCAACATCCACCAGATAGCAGGGTCATTCAATATGCCATTAATATAATGAACGAGCTGCGATCGCCGCTCGATCTTCAAACACAGATGAATACACTCTATCTTTATATATCCGATTTCGGTAAACTGGCATTTCAAATTTTCATTTCCATGTTGCTTAGTCTATTTTTCTTATTGGAAAAAGATAAAATCATTCGTTTCACTTCTAAATTCAAGCGGGCCAAATTTAAATCTTTCTTTATAAACTTAAGCCACTTTGGAGTCAAATTCATCAATTCATTCGGAAAGGTAATTGAGGTCCAGTTCTTGATAGCCATTACGAATGCTGTCCTATCCGTAACTTTCTTATGGATTCTTGGCTTCCCGCAGTTGCTTGGTCTAGGAATCATGATTTTCTTCCTTGGTTTGATTCCGGTTGCAGGGGTCATCATCTCCCTCATCCCGCTTAGCATGATTGCCTATAGCATCGGCGGCATGCCCAAAGTGATTGCCGTATTAATCATGATTGTTGTGATCCATGCAATTGAAAGCTATATTTTAAATCCGAAATTCATGTCGGCAAAAACGAATCTTCCAACATTTTTCACCTTCATCATCCTATTGTTTTCCGAGCATTTCCTTGGGATATGGGGATTGATCATCGGAATACCGATATTCATCTTCCTGTTGGATATGTTGGATATTGAAGAGGGGAATACGGAAGTCCCATAATAATCATTTAAGCAGCAGCCGCTAATATGGCCGCTGCTTATTTTTGTTCCATTAAATCTTTTGAACGGTGGCACTATCTGTTTTCAATATAATATCCATTAATTCGAGTGAAGGGGAGAAAGTTGCCTCTTTCCCCATTAGAGCACAGTTGCGTTTTTAATTTACCGAGTTAATTGATTAAAATTTTATTTTACTAAAGTTATTTATCGACTTTTTATTGCATAAAAAAACAAATAAACGTATAATATTCTTAAAAGAATATACTGAAAGTTCTCTAAAGTTAGATTTATCTGTTTTTTCAAAAAAGAGAGTTTACGAGAGAGAAGAGGGGATTATTTTGAAAAAGGTTTCTTTTTTAGTGTTTGCCATGGTTGCTTCCTTGTTACTAGTCATGACAGGATGCGGGAAGGATAAGGAAGTCTCGACAACTGGTAAAGAAGAAGAGTCCAATGGGAAAACACTCAGGATCGTGACTGACGCCAACTATGCTCCATTTGAATATCTTGAAGGCGATAAGATTGTAGGATTCGATGTTGATTTCATCAATGCCGTTGCAAAAGAAGCGGGATATGAAGTTAAATTGGAAAGTGTCGGTTGGGATCCGATTTTTGTTGAAATCGAAGGTAAGAGAGCGGATGTCGCCATATCTGCAATTACAGTGAATGACGAAAGAAAACAATCTTATGACTTCTCGGTTCCGTATTTCTTATCCACAAACAAAATTCTCGTTCCTGAGGATAGTGATATAAAATCTGGAGATGAATTGAAAGGAAACGTCATTGCCGTTCAGACCGGTACTACTGGACAGGAAGCGGTAGAGAAACTCCTTGGAAAGAATCACAAGGATATCAAAAAATTCGAAAATAATAACCTGGCCATTCAGGAATTACTGAAAGGCGGAGCATCGGCTGTCGTAGCTGATAATACGGTTGTTGAAGAATATGTGAAAAATAACCCCGATCAAAAACTGAAAGTCGTTGAAGACAGCAAAAGTTTCAATGAGGAGTTTTATGGTCTTATGTTCCCAAAAGGCAGTGAATTGAAATCGGAGTTCGATAAAGCCGTGAATGCCATTTATGAAAATGGGAAATATGCAGAAATTTATAAAGAGTGGTTTGGTACTGACCCAGATATTGAAACGTTGAAAGCACAACAATAAAACAAATGGATAGTAAAAGATTGCGTAACTTTACGTGTGAAGTTACGCAGTTTTTTTGGTCTTTAGGAGGGGAACGAAATGAGTTTTCGCTGGGATATTATTTTTGAATATGCTCCTTTCTTATTAAAAGGGACATTGCTTACTATTGGGCTTTCGGTTTCCTCCATCCTGATCGGAACCTTTTTGGGGTTATTGATCGGTTTAGGGAAAATCATGAGAAACAAAGTGCTTGCCCTTCCTTTTTACGGATATGTCACGGTTTTTCGCGGAACACCGCTTTTAGTTCAAATCTTTTTAATCCATTTTGGAATCGTGCCCTTTTTTACCGGGGAAACGAATGCAGTAACCGCCGGTGTCATTGCTTTATCGTTAAATGCAGCCGCGTATATCGCAGAAATTTTCCGGGCGGGCATTCAATCCATCGATAAAGGGCAAATGGAAGGGGCGCGTTCATTGGGGATGACCCATGCCCAAACAATGATACATGTTGTATTGCCTCAAGCTTTCAAACGAATGATTCCTCCGTTAGGAAATGAATTCATCGTATTATTGAAGGATTCATCCCTGCTTTGTGTCATTGCTGCCCCGGAATTGATGTATTGGGGGAAAGCGATGGGGAGTCAGTACTTTAAAGTATGGGAGCCGTACTTGGCGTGTGCCTTCATCTATCTATTCCTTACCCTCATCTTAAGTTTTGTATTAAATAGACTCGAAAGTAGGTTGAAAACAGAATGATAAAGGTGGAGAATCTTAAGAAGTCATTTGGCGATAATGATGTATTGAAAAATATCAATGCAATCGTTTCCCCTCGGGAAGTAGTCGTGGTGATTGGTCCTTCTGGGTCGGGAAAATCCACTTTCCTAAGGTGCATCAATCAACTTGAAACGATAACGGGAGGCCATATTTTCATTGAAGGGCTTGATACGACAGATAAGAAGGTCAATATCAATAAAGTCCGGACGGAAGTTGGCATGGTATTTCAGCATTTTAACTTATTTCCACATAAGACTGTTCTTGAGAATATAATGCTTGCGCCGATAAAGGTCCGCAAGATATCCAAAGAACAGGCTTCCCAAAGAGGGATGGAACTGCTTAAGAAAGTCGGACTTGCAGAGAAAGCGAACGCATATCCGGATTCATTATCAGGGGGACAAAAGCAACGCGTAGCAATTGCAAGGGCGTTGGCGATGGAACCCAAAATCATGCTATTCGACGAGCCCACTTCCGCCCTGGATCCGGAAATGGTCGGTGAAGTCCTTGAGGTCATGAAGCAACTGGCTAAGGAAGGCATGACCATGGTAGTTGTGACCCACGAGATGGGGTTTGCAAAAGAAGTTGGAGATCGCGTGATTTTCATGGACGAAGGTTATATTATCGAAGAAAATATTCCTAGTGAGATTTTTAATAATCCCCAGCAGGAAAGAACTAAAGCCTTTTTGAGTAAAGTGCTTTAATTACACGTAAAGAAAAAAACCTTCCATTATGGGAGGTTTTTTTTTCGGGGCATATCAGGGGCTTCATTTGATGCATGAAGCGCCTAAAAGCGATTCAGGGCTTTTACCGAGCACAAGCATACTGATTTTGGCATATCCAATATTTTTACTTTGGGAGAAGGTCTGAAGTAATACCTGGATATTCGGATCATCCTTTAACTTTTGAACTTCCTCTATATATAATTCGATAATGGAGGGCATAACGAATTCAGGGGTGTATTCGTTAGGGTTTTCATCCATGATTAATGTGCCCATAAATTGATATTTAAATTGAAGAGCCCGTGTTAAGGCAACGACATGGAGCAGTTTATTAAATAGTTCGGGGTATGAATATTTAATTTTCTCCAGAGCTGCTTCTGATGCCTGTAACTCATCGACATTAGATAAAGTGATCATGAATATCTCCTTTTTAGAACATATGGAATCCATCAGCATTCAACGTGCTTTTTACTAATACTAGTCTACCCCCGCCGTAACGGATTGTAAAATGGTTAGATGTTATCATGTGCATAACCCAAATCTATGATAGTGCTTACATCAATCATGCTGGATGATCCACTACTTATGGGATAATGCTTCCCTAGTATATTTCAGCCATTCTTTTGCAGCGTATGAAAGGTAATGGTCCTTACTCCATATGAATCCTAAATTCCAACTAATGGAGGGGTTTCTAACCTTGATTGTCTTTATGCGTTCATCATGACGGCATAAGCTTTCCGGTAATAGAGCAACGCCAAGTTTACAGTAAACCATTTCCTCAATAAAATCCCAGCGTGAGCTTTCAGTAACGATATGTGGAGAAAAACCAGCTTCATTACAGGATGAAATGATGAGGTCTCGAAGGACGTAATCTTTATTGAATAAGATGAAAGATTCATTTTCCAAGTCGGCCAAATCAATTTCATCCCCACAAGCATGGGGATGGGAGGGATGAACAATCAAGTTGATGTCTTCTTCCAAAAAAGCAAAATGGTGAAAAAGCGCGTTGTTGGTTGGCAGGACTATTACGCCTATATCGATTAAATCATTTTGGACGGATTCTTCTATTTTCTTTGAACCATCCTCTACTAATTGAAAGGTGATATTGGGATAGTCCTGGTGAAAACGGCTAAGAATTCGGGGGAAGAAAGAAGCGTCGATGATCGGCGGCAGCCCGATGCGTATATGTCCCTTTTTTAAACCTAATAAATTGTCCATTTCCGTTTCTAAATTGTGAAAGGCCTTATCGATCAATTTTGCCTGCTCTAAGACAACCCTCCCTGCATCGGTCAAGATCAGTTGCTTACGTGAACGATCAAAAAGCTCAACACCTAGCTCGGTTTCCAGGTTTTTGATCATCTTGCTGATGGTCGGCTGGGTAATGAATAAATGATCGGCAGCCCGAGTGAAGCTATTGAAATTGGCAACCTCTATAAAGTATTGCAAATGTTTAATATCCATTGCGTCACCTGTTATCCTCGTTTGAAATTAGTTTCATTTTACCCGTAAACGGAAGTGTTTGTAAAACATGATAAGTTTGGAGTTCATGAACGCATAAATAAGCTGGATTCCAAAGGGGAACCCAGCTTATGAAGGGGCTGGCCATATCTGCCGTGAATTTTATTTGACCAACAAGACAGGAACTGGAGAATGTTGAACGATATAGTGGCTCACGCTGCCCAGGAATTCCTTGAAGCCGCTCAATCCGCGGCTGCCCATGATAATAAGGTCACAATTCTCGGATTTTGCATGTTCCAATAAAGTCGTGATGGCTGAACCTTCTACGACAAATGTTTGGGATGCATTCGGGATTTCGGATAAAAGCGCTTCCGCTTTTTTAATCACTTCCTTGCCATACTTAAGCATGGATTCTTCAATTTCCTGAAAAGCATTGCCATATATATTTGGCTTGATTGGCAGTGTAACAGCGTGAAGCACCTGGATTTCGATAGCGGGATCCAGCTTCGCTAATTCAATCGCTTTTTCTAAAGACTTAAGTGCCAATTCAGATTCATCATAAGCAACTAATATTTTTGAACATAGCATTGATCGATCATTCCCTTCTATAAAAGAATATATCCATAGTATATCAATATAAATCTTTCATGCAGTTTCATATATTATAAATTTTGTGAATATTTCATTGAAGTTTACGTTAACGTTAATGTTAAAATAAAGGTAAATAATCCCTTTGCAAAGTGTGGTTTTAACATGTACACCATTTCTGAGTTAGCAAAAGAATTCGGATTGACGACAAGGACCCTCCGTTATTATGAGGAACTGGGTATGCTTAGGCCAATGCGTACCGAAACGGGAAAAAGAGTTTATGGAAAGAAAGAATATGCACAGCTCAAAATCATAATGCGCGGTAAGAAGTATGGTTTTTCGTTAGTGGAAATAAAGGATATAGTCCTTTTATTCGATAAGGATAGGACAGGCATTAAGCAATTGGAAAAAACGATTGAAACTGCAGGACAGAAGTTAAACGAACTTAATGAACGAATTAAAGAGCTGAATGGGCTGAAGCAGGATTTTGAACAGGTAATCAAAGGCTTTACCGAAACCCTTCATGAGTTGAAAATGAACGATAAAACAGGCAAGCGGTGAAATTAATCTTGAAAATAGGTTTTGATGATAGTGAAAGATGAATATATATTCTAGAAACAGATGGGGTGAGAATTTGGAAATTCAAGAAACCATTGCAGTTGTGACAGGCGGTGCTTCAGGTCTGGGAGCGGCGACAGTAAGAAACATCATTAAAAAAGGTGGAAAAGCGGTCATATTTGACCTCTCGGAGGAAAATGGCGCGAAAATGGCTCAGGAGTTGGGAGATTCGATCCTGTTTATTAAAACGGATGTAACTAGTGAAGATAGCGTATCGGTAGCATTGGATGAAGGAATAAAAAAATTCGGTAGCATCAATACTGTCATCAACTGTGCAGGCATTGCCATTGCAGAGAAGGTCATAGGCAGGAAAGGCATACATGAATTGAAAGCGTTCTCAAAAGTCGTGCAAATCAATTTGGTCGGTACATTTAACGTAATCCGGCTTGCGGCGGAAAAAATGGTCGAAAATGAACCGAATCAAGAGGGGGAGCGTGGAGTCATCATCAATACGGCTTCGGTCGCTGCCTTTGAAGGACAAATCGGACAAGCCGCATATAGTGCCTCAAAGGGAGGGATTGTCGGTATGACTCTGCCAATCGCGAGGGAGCTTGCCATCAAAGGGATACGTGTCGTATCGATTGCACCGGGTCTATTCCATACACCGATGTTCGATTCATTACCTGAAGATGCCAGGACGTCATTAGGGAAAACCGTGCCATTCCCATCAAGGCTCGGGTATCCAGAAGAGTACGCTAAACTAACGGAAAGCATCATAACGAATCCAATGCTGAATGGGGAAACCATCAGACTGGATGGGGCCATTAGAATGTCACCAAGGTAAGTTGTCAATCCCTTCAAGGCAAACCATTGTAAATCTAGAAAAAGAGCCTCCGACAAAGGAATGGAGAGGAGATAAAACAGATGAAGCATCCATACCTAAGTGAAGAACATGAAATTTTCCGTATGTCCTTCCGAAAGTTTTTAGAGAAAGAAGCAGTTCCCCACTATGAACGATGGGAAGAAGAGAGGATCATTCCCCGGTCTTTTTGGGTGAAAATGGGGGAACAGGGTTTTTTATGTCCGGACCTTGAAGAAGATTATGGGGGTTCCGGGGTAGATTGGGGCTTTGCCGTTATAATTAATGAAGAATTGGAAAGAGTTGGTTCTGGGTTCATTGGTTTCGGACTTCACAGTGACATCACCGTACCGTATATTTCCGCCTACGGAAATGAGTCGCAGAAACAGCGCTGGCTTCCTAAATGCACTACAGGGGAAATCATTACAGCCATTGCCATGACAGAGCCTGGTACAGGTTCGGATTTGGCCAATATTAAAACGACTGTCATTTTGGATGGAGATCATTACATATTAAATGGTCAAAAGACATTCATCACAAATGGCATTCATTCGGATTTGATCATTGTTGCCTGTAAAACGGATCCCAGCGCCGTTCCGAAACATAAAGGCGTTAGCTTAGTCGTGGTCGAAAGGGATACACCCGGGTTTTCCAGGGGGAGAAAACTGAAGAAACTTGGCTTGCACAGTCAGGATACAGCAGAACTCATCTTCGAGGATTGCCGTGTGCCAAAGGAAAACCTGCTTGGTGAAGAAGGCAAGGGGTTTATTTATTTAATGGAAAAACTGCAGCAGGAACGTCTTGTGGTGGCAATTTGTGCTCAAACCGCGTCTGAGGATATGCTGGCCGATACGATTGAGTATGTGAAGGGCAGGGAAGCGTTCGGAAAATCTGTAAGTCAGTTTCAAAATACTCAATTCAAAATAGCGGAAATGGCCACGGAGATTAAAATGGGGCGTGCCTTCCTAGATCAATTGATCACCAAACATATGGCTGGTGAACAGGTTGTAACGGAAGTTTCGATGGCGAAATGGCGTTTGACGGAGACTGCCAGAAAAATATCCATTGAATGCATGCAGCTCCATGGCGGCTATGGATATATGGAGGAATACAAAATTGCCAGAAGGTATCGGGATGTTCCGGTAGCAAGCATCTATGCCGGCACAAATGAAATCATGAAGAAAATCATCGCTAAGAATCTGGGCCTATAATAAAGATCAGAAGGGGAGAGAGTATATGCGGGAAGTGGTTATCGTTGAAGGAATTCGCACGCCGGTAGGCAGAAGGAACGGTGTCTTGAAAGATGTTCGCCCTGATGACCTGGCAGGGGAAGTATTGAAGAAGCTGATTGAAAAAGCGGGCATCGATCCTGCCATTGTCGATGATGTCATTTTAGGTTGTGTTTCACAGTCGGGCGAACAGGCCGGTGATATAGCAAGGGTTGCCGCACTGATAGCCGGATTTCCGATTGAAGTGCCGGGAACGACGATTGACCGTCAATGCGGATCAAGTCAGCAGGCAGTCCATTTTGCTTCCCAGGCCATCCTGTCGGGTGATATGGATGTGGTAGTGGCCGGCGGAGTGGAAAACATGTCACGAGTTCCCATGGGGTCAAATCTTCTAGGTGCTGTAACAAGCCAAAAGTATATGGACCTTTACGAGGTGATCAACCAAGGTTTATCAGCTGAAAGAATCGCAGATAAGTGGGGAATAACACGTGAAGATTGTGATCGGTTTTCCGTTGAAAGTCATGCCAAGGCAATACGTGCTCAAAAAGAAGGACATTTTAACCGTGAAATGATATCAGTAACGGGTACTGATAAAGAAGGAAATCAAATCGAAGTTACGGAAGATCAAGGCCCAAGGAGCGGAACTACGCTTGAAGTGCTGGCTGGATTGAAACCGGCATTTCAAGAAGGCGGTTTAATCCATGCAGGGAACTCTAGTCAGATCAGTGACGGTGCTGCCGCTTTATTATTGATGGAACGCAGTAAAGCAGAAGAACTTGGATTGAAACCGCGCTTTAAAGTGCATACACGGGTTGTTGTCGGGTCAGATCCCACCCTGATGCTAACGGGACCGATTCCCGCCACCCAAAAAGCTTTGGAGAAAGCGGGTCTTACAATTGATGATATCGATATCTTTGAAGTGAACGAGGCTTTCGCTCCTGTACCGATTGCCTGGCTAAAAGAAACGGGGGCAGACCCCAAGAAGCTGAATCCAAATGGCGGGGCGATTGCATTGGGGCATCCTCTTGGCGGCAGCGGGGCCCGATTGATGGTGTCCATGATCCATGAATTAGAAAGGACGGGCGGCCGTTATGGGCTGCAAACAATGTGTGAAGGCCACGGCATGGCGAATGCCACCATCATTGAAAGAATGGACTGAAGCTGGACTATCCATTTATGAATATTCGTAATTCGCACGAAAGTAAAAGCTGAAAAAGGGATGAAGTCGACCATCGGCAGGCTTTGCTGAATTCTTCCTGTTGATGGTGGTTACTTGAGGAGGAGAATGATTTGTCAGTAACGATTAAAAATATCTTTGATCAGACGGTTCAGAAATTCCCCATTAAAGAAGCTATCTACGACGTGAGAAGAAATATCCGCTATACGTACATCCAATGGAATGAACAGGTGAATAGGTTGGCGGCGGCCCTTCAAGCGGAAGGGGTGCGAAAAGGGGACAGGGTATCTACGTACCTTTACAACAATGAAGAGCTTGCAACAGCGTTCTTTGCCTGTGCAAAAATCGGTGCAATCTTTAATCCGATCAACTTCCGTTTAATGCCGGAAGAGTTGGCCTTCATCTTGAAAGACGCTGCTCCAAAGGTCGTTCTATTCGAACGAGAATTGGAAACGAACGTTGCCTTGATTGAAAAGCGATTTCCGGAAATGGCCTTCTGGTATATTGATGACGATGTGCCTGGGTATGCCAAAGGTTACCGCCAAAAATTGGCCAGTATCTCCTCAAAGCCAGATGAAGTGGAAGTTCACGAAGATGACATTTATGCCATCATGTATACGAGCGGAACTACCGGACGTCCCAAAGGGGTCATTCACCTTCATAAAGACATGGTCAAACAAACCGAGATTTTAATAGAGGCCATGAAGTATGAACGCTCTGATATCGGTTTGATTACTGCACCGATGTTTCATTGTGCTGAATTGCACTGCTCTTTTTTACCTCGTGTACAGGTCGGTGCAGCTAATGTCATATTACATCAGTTTCATCCCCAGAAGGTCATGGAACTGATTGAATCCGAGGGGGTCACCAAGTTTTTTGCTGCACCTACGATGTGGAACATGCTCATTCAGGAAAAATTGGAGGAGTATAAATTCCAGAGCTTGAAGTTAGGGCTTTATGGAGCAGCCCCGATGGCTCCATCCCTTGTACGTGCCTGTCAGGAGAAACTCGGCATCCAGTTCATCCAAGCCTATGGAATGACTGAAATGGGGCCGGCCATAACTCTCCTATTGGAGGAAGATCAAATTAGGAAAGCGGGTTCTGCCGGCAAGGCATGTTCCGAACATGAAATCATCATTGCCCGTCTGAATGACGAAGGGCCATCAGATCCCGAGGATATGCTGGAACCTGGGGAAACAGGGGAAATCCTTGTAAAGGGTCCGTGTATCATGCAGGGTTACTTTCAAAAAGATAGAGAGACCGAAAAGGCGCTTTACAAAGGCTGGTACCATTCCGGTGACATCGGTTTCCTAGATGAAGATGGATATCTGTGGGTCAAGGACCGTGTGGACGACATGATTATTTCTGGAGGGGAAAATATTTATCCGAGTGAAGTGGAAGATACACTATATGAGCATCAAGGAGTTCTCGACTGTGCGGTACTTGGTCAGCCAGATGATCAATGGGGGGAAACGGTAACGGCATTCATCGTAGCCAAAGACCCAATGCTTGCCGAAAGCGATTTAGAAACTTGGTGTAAGAACAGTAATAGTTTGGCGAACTATAAACGTCCAAGGAGATATATCTTCTGTAATGAGCTGCCTCGGAACGCAAGTGGGAAGATACAAAAGTTCTTGCTTCGTAAACAGTTGGAAGAAAATGTTGATGGCAAAGGTTTGGGGAACCTTCTTTAAATGCCGGGGGCAGCAGCCGATGCAATACCAAGTTAGGGGTGGAATTTAGAATTGCTGGAAACAGATATGGATGAATTATTTTATAAATAATAATCTTATGGAACAAATGAAGGAGAGAGAATAGTTATCCACAACGAAAATGCAGCGTGATTAGCCCAATCCTCCTTTATCCACATAATCCACAGGGTTATCCAGAAATAACATTATTTTCATGTTGATAAGGTGAGTTATTGGACTTGTTTTTTGTCAGTATTTTCAGAATATATCCACAATATACACAGGGTTGTGGATAAGCTATGTAAATAAAGAGAACCAAGGGGCTGATTTATAGCCCCTTGGGTTGGTTTATTCTGCTTATCGGCGATTATGAGCACGGCGGTCAGCCGCATTTGCACGGGCTTGTGCCTCGATATCTTCCTGATCAGCCAGTTCGGAAGAATATTCAACGTCAAGTCCGTCACTTTTCAGGTTTTTGGGAACCTGAGGAAGTTTCTGTTTGTTCTTATCTCGATTATGGTGTATGTTATTTCGTCCCATGTTATCGCCCCCTGGAATATAGAATAAGCTGGAGATGAATTCACTAATCATCTCCAGCTTATTTTGTGTTGAGTGGCTGTTCAAAATGTAAGGGAAAAAACTCCAAACCTAACGACGGGATTTCTTCTCGGTATATCCACCAGCTCGATCTGCTTTTTTAAATTCGCGGGCATAAAGAATCGCTTGTGTACTAGTTAAGTTACTTTTTTCTTTATCGTGTTTTTTGAGCAATTAGATCATCTCCATTCACTTAATATCCCTATTTTTTCCTAAAATGACCCTTTCATACGTGGGAATCTTCTTTTAAGATATTTTGTAAGGCTTCTTTAAGGGTTGGAAAGGAGAAGGTGAATCCTTCCTCTTTAAGTTTAGTGGGAAGGACATTTTGCCCTTCAAGTACAAGGATGCTCATTTCCCCCAACAATTTCTTGAGGAAGAAGGGGGGGACAGTTATCCAATGGGGCCGGTGCAGGACAGTTCCTATCGTTTTTCCGAATGTATCCATCTGAACGGGGTTCGGTGCCGTAAAATTGACTGGACCTTCTATCCTAGCATCATTCATGCAAAAGATGATTGCACGGACCGCGTCATGGATATGAATCCAGGAAAGCCACTGATTCCCTTTGCCAATCTTTCCTCCGCCAAATAGTTTATAGGGGAAGGCCATCATTGGCAGTGCTCCGTCTTTTTCTCCAAGAATCACCCCGAATCTTGTAAAGATCAACCTTTTACTGTAAGAGCGTGATTTAGCCGCTTCCTTTTCCCATAGTTGAACAGTACGGGCCAGGAAATCATCACCAATGGATTCAGAGGTTTCGGTAAAGGTCTCATCGTCCGAAATCCCATAATATCCGATTGCACTTGCATTAATGATGACGGACACTTTAGAGGGCAGTATGGAAATGATCCGGTTCATCTCTTTGGAAGCCTCGATCCTGCTTTCGACAATCCGGCGCTTTCGTTCAGGTGTCCAACGGCCGCTGTTCAGAGATTCACCAGCAAGGTTAATGAACACATCGAGTCCCTCCAAGTGCATTTCCGGCGTTGCCTCCTTGGTCAACCAGCCGATATATGTCAAATTAGTCTGTTTTTTAAATTTTTCGGGATGACGGGTCAAAATATATATATCATGATTCTCTTTTGATAATTCATCAATTAGGGCTGTGCCGACAAAACCGCTTCCACCAGCAATGGCTATTTTCATGAAAACCACTTCCTTTCCCTGTCTTTCCTTCACTTTAACATGCCCATGTTCTTTTTTCATTTTTAGGCATGCTATATATAGAAATGGTAAACGTAAAGGGGTAAAGTAGGTGTGGGGGGTGGATTTATGCCAAACATAACAAAAATAACAACCCAAAAGAAACGTAAAGATCGTTATAACATCTTCGTCGACGAAAAATATGCCTTTAGTGTAGACGAAGAAGTGCTATTGAAATTTCAGTTGAAAAAGGGTATGGAACTTGATGACCTGCTTTTGGCCGAAATACAATTCCATGATGAAATCCAAAAAGCATTTACCGATGCACTTAATTATTTATCATACCGGATGCGCTCGGAATCGGAAATTCGCCTTTATTTAATAAAGAAGGAAACGGAAGAGCCGATCATTAAGGAAGCGATACATAAACTATACAGTTTTAACTATTTAGACGACCTTGAATTTTCCAAGGCTTACGTGCGGACCCATGTGAATGGAGGGAATAAAGGGCCCACTACCCTTAAGCTTGAGCTTAAGGAAAAGGGGGTGCAAGATAAGTTGATTGTCGAGGCATTGAAGGAATACCCTTATGATATTCAAATTGAACATGCAAGGAATCTGGCTGGAAAAGCGGTCAAAAAGGAAAAAAACATTTCCGAACGAGCTTTAAGGCTGAAGGTTGAACAAACCTTGTTACGGAAAGGTTTCCCAAGAGATGTCATCCATGAAGCACTTGAAGATGTGACGGTTGAAAAGGATGAGGATGAACAATGGGATTCCCTTTGCCACCATGCCGAAAAAATGCAACGCCGATATAAAAACCATGAAGGCTTCGAATATGAACAAAAAATGAAGCAGGCATTATACCGAAAAGGTTTTCCAATAGAATTGATTGAGCGTTATCTTTCCAATCCTGATGGTGATTAAGTGCATCAATAGCCAAATCACAAAATTTTGTTTAATATAGAAGTAAATTAATTATTTCATTTGAGGAGTCATATATATGAGCGACGTAAGATACAGCAAGCTGTCTGCCTATGAACTACAACAGGAAATCGCAGCGTTGACTGAAAAAGCGAGAAAAGCAGAGCAATTGGGAATGGTTAATGAATATTCAGTATTGGAACGAAAAGTGACGATGGCCAAGGCCTATTTGTTAAATCCTGATGATTTCAAAAAAGGTGAAATATATCAAATTGACGGAGATCCCGGTGTCTATTTCAAAATTGATTATATGAACGGCGTATTCGCTTGGGGTTACCGCTTGGGCGGTAGCGGTAAGGAAGAAGCACTCCCGATTTCAATGCTGAAATAAAAAGGAACCGGGGAAGTACCCGGTTCCTTCTGATGTACCTTTTAATTCGATCGCTCGTTTGAAGCTTTCATTCTTTCTTGAGGGTGTGTATTAATACTTCCATCTGCACGCTTTGAAGCATATCTTGCCTTTGCACGGGGCTCGCCTTGGAATTTGTTATTGTTTTGGTTGGGGAATCCTTTTTGTTTATTTCGCAAATTTTTTCTCCTCCAAGCATCAGATTAAGAAAGAAGCGTTTCCGCTTACAACTAGTATGGGTATGGGACAGTATAGTTCATTCTGTAAAAATATTGGCAATGAGGTGGTTCTAATGAATGATTACCATGAAAGATTAACCAAGATACTGCTTGAGAAAAATGAACACATCACGTATGAGCAAGCTTTGACTTGGGTGGAATTATTATGGGAAGATTTCGAAGCGACCTATGCAAAGGCTGGGCATGAATATGCCGGTGAAGAAATGACATCGCGCGTTGTAAGGACCTGGATTGATAACTACGGTGAGCAATTCCACGAATTCATTGCAAAGAACCCTAAATATCAGCAGTTATTAAATCAGCAGAATCGACTGCATTAAAAAGCTGATTCCAGAGGAGTTCCCTGGAATCAGCTCTTTTTCAATATACTACAAAATAATATTCAATTTCTTCTGCAGCTTAGCTTCGCTAAAGATCCAGCCGGTATAAGAATTCAAGATATTCAATTCGCTGTCTAAATGGACCACTGCCACAAACGGGTAATATCCATTGCTGCGATATCTTAAATCGATAAAACGGACTTCATAATATTCTTTTATCTGTTCGATTTCGAAGCGGTAAACCGGAGAAAAGGACAGAAAGGCTGCCAAGTTGATATCCTTCTTGGCGGCTTCGAGAATTTCACTTTCAGGCAATGGCACCCGATCGAACGTATCAAGAATCTTCACATATCCATTATCGGCTCGTGCCACATAATAATTCTTTTCGGTAATCACCGCAATTTTCCAGCGGTGAAAACGCATGGTCGGTGATAAAAGAATTTTCCTTGCACCAGGAATTTGCTGTTTGACCACTCTTTTTATAAAAGCTTGTTCCCTGAACCTGGAAATGTAATAAATGACGAGTATCCCGTAAATGGAAAGAAATAAATAACCTGGAGGAAATCCGAAGCCCCATAATATCAGGCCTGCAACATGTATTCCAAAAATGAATGGATCAAATGTATTGATGACCCCTAAAGCTACCCATTTTGACGAAATCGGCCTAAGTGCCTGGGTCCCATAAGCATTGAATATATCCACGAATACGTGAAGGAATACGGCTAAAAAGGTCCAAAGCCAAAGATGAAGGTAATTTGCTTCAGGTATGATGGCGAAAATTGCTACGCTGATAATCAAGGGCCAAAGTAAAACAGCGGGAATTGAATGCGTGATTCCACGGTGGTTACGTATATATACAGCGTTATTCCTTAATTTTAAAACAGTGTCAATGTCCGGAGCTTGTGATCCCAATATCGTACCTGCTATGACTGCACTTGCAGTAACTGGGCTCTGCGCAATGACGGGATCTAATGTGGCAAGACCTCCAAGAGCAATTCCCATGACAAAGTGAGTACCTGTATCCAAAAAACTAACCTCCCTGCCACAATTTGAAAAAAATGGTCTTCTTTCATCATACCGTATTTATATATTAACCATCAAATGAATATAATTTTGATTTATTTCAAGTGACCTGTTACAAATAAATGGATATGAACATGATATTAAAAAAAGAATGGCCTACTATAGGTATTCCCAATTTTGATTAGAGTGTAACATCTTTGGAGGAACTGATGTGAAAGAAATAACGATCCCGACAATAGAAAAAATAAAAATCGATGAATTTCAAAAAGATTTGGTTTCCTGGTTTCTCGAAGAACAAAGAGAATTGCCATGGAGGGAAAATAAGGATCCTTATCGCGTTTGGGTTTCTGAAATAATGCTGCAGCAAACGAGAGTGGATACGGTGATTCCTTATTTCAACCGGTTCATCGAATGGTTCCCGACACTCGAGGACTTTGCCAATGCAGATGAAGAGAAGATCCTGAAAGCTTGGGAAGGGCTGGGATACTACTCGCGTGTAAGGAATCTGCATAGTGCCGTTCAGGAAGTGAAGGCATCCTACAATGGGATTGTACCGGATGATCCCGAGGAAATCTCCAAATTAAAAGGTGTCGGCCCGTATACTGCCGGTGCGATTTTAAGTATCGCATACGGCAAGCCGGAGCCAGCCGTTGATGGAAACGTCATGCGTGTTTTATCAAGGATATTAATGATATATGAAGACATAGCAAAGCCAAAGACAAGAAAAACATTCGAAGCTGCCGTCAGGAAGCTGATCGATCATGAACATACCTCTGCCTTCAATCAAGCCTTGATGGAACTTGGAGCATTAATCTGCACACCTGGTAAGCCTGCCTGCCTATTATGCCCCGTTCAAAGTCATTGTCTAGCATTTGAAGCAGGGGTTCAGTCGGAATTGCCGGTAAAAATCCAAAAGAAAAAAACAAGGGATGTACCAATTGTAGCTGCAGTTTTAACGAATGAAAAAGGTGAATTTTTAATTCACAAGCGAGCGTCAGAAGGATTGTTAGCTAATCTTTGGGAATATCCGAATTTCGAAAACCATACATCCCTCTTGCATAAGAGGGAATTCTTCGAGAGTCGGTTTAAGGAAATGTATGGTGTCAAACCGGAAATCACTGAATCACTTGTGAGAATTGAACATGTTTTCTCACATCTCGTTTGGAAAGTGGACACGTATATCGGTGTGGTCAAAGAGGACATCGGTGAAGAGACGCTAAAAGAACAGCAACTTAAGTGGGTGAGTGAAGCAGAGATGGTGGAGTTGGCATTTCCGGTCTCCCACCAAAAAATGATGAAGGCGTATAAAGAAAAAGAGTGTATTGAATAAGCGGTTTATTTGCTTTTTATGGAAAGATGAGTAAATCGGTTCATTAATTTTGGGCGTGCGATGAGATATTCGTTAACAATATTGGGGGACAGCCCTATTTGTGCCATGGCGATAATGCCTTAATGAAATCGTGATATATGCATAGAAAGAGGATATCCGATAAGATATCCTCTTCCTTTTGTTGATTTTCAAAGCAATATCCGTATAAAATCATTCGTAACTGGTTTTCGTTCCATGAGTATAATCGGCTTCTTGCCTGTTAAGTCCGCCTCTATTTTCAATTTCTTTGACGATTTCGCTATGGATACTCTGTCCTTCTTGGTTTAAATAAGGTACCATTTGTTGAAGGGAGTGATGAAAATAGGCAAGTTCACTATTTTCCCAATCCGATTTTTTCATCATCGACAACTCAGTCATATCACGTCCAACATACATAACAGTAACACTCCTTAAAAAAGATTTTTATTACTCGGTGTTTACTCAGAAAGGATGAATAAACAAATGGAACAAAAAGTGGCACTCGTTACAGGTAGCAGTAAAGGTTTAGGAAGAAGCACGGCAATAAGGCTTGCAGAGGAGGGGTACGACCTCGTTATTAATTATGCCCGGAGCAAGTCGAAAGCATTAGAAGTGGCAGCCGAAATTGAAGCGTTGGGACGAAAAGCCCTTGTAGTCAAGGCAAATGTCGGTGATGTTGCGAAAGTGAAAAGCATGTTCGAGGAAATCGATGCTTATTACGGACGTTTGGATATCTTTATCAATAATGCAGCCTCAGGCGTGCAGCGTCCATTGATGGAGCTGGAGGAATCCCATTGGAATTGGACCATGGACATCAATACAAAAGCCCTCCTTTTCTGCGCACAGGAAGCGGCGAAATTAATGGAGAGAAACGGCGGGGGGAAAATCGTCAGCATCAGTTCACTAGGGTCCATTCGCTATTTGAAAAATTATACAGCTGTTGGAGTTTCCAAAGCTGCGCTTGAAGCCCTGACAAGATATTTAGCGGTCGAATTGGCTGCTAAAAATATTTGTGTCAATGCCGTTTCAGGCGGTGTGATCGATACGGATGCCCTGAAGTCTTTCCCGAATCGGGATGAAATGCTTGCTGAGGCGGCAGAACAGACTCCCGCTGGACGTTTGGTCGAGGTGGAAGATATGGTGAATACCATCCTGTTTTTAATTTCCGATGGGGCCAGGATGATTCGTGGACAAACCGTAATAGTTGATGGAGGCATTTCATTGCTTGTTTAATGTAACTGGAAAAATTTAAATGATTTTTGTTGGATAGCACTCCTGGATAATGGTTATCTTATTATCGTGGAGGTGATATCAATGGCTAAAAACAACATGAATAAATCACAAGCAGGTACTGACGTTCAACAAGTAAGACAACAAAACGCGCAATCTCAGCAAGGCCAAGGCCAATTCGGTACAGAATTTGCTTCTGAAACTAACGTTCAAGAAGTAAGACAACAAAACGCGCAATCTCAACAAAGAAAAGGCCAAGGTCAAGCACAAGGCCAATTCGGTACAGAGTTTGCTTCTGAAACTAACGTTCAAGAAGTGAAACAACAAAACCAAAAATCTCAAAGCAATAAAAACCAAGGCTAATTGCCGATGAAAAGCATCCTTCTTATGAAGGGTGCTTTTTTTTGCCTTCCATTGGATTCGACAAATGTTTCGTCGTGTTTACATTTTATGTCAAAGGAGAAAGCTGATAAAAATAGAATATACATACTATAGAAAAAATACAGATTAGGAAGGTGCATTCATGGAGGAATTTAACCGGCTTATAAACAACCAGTTGAAAACGATGGATAAGCTTTTACTTTTACAATCCGAAATCGAAAGATGCCAAGATATAGAGAAGCAACTCCTTGCCCTTGAAGAGGAGAGTGAAGCGGTCACCATTCAGGAAGAGATTCAACTAAAAAAGCAGGAATTGAAAAGTATCCATGAAATGTTCGAAAAGCAAACGGAAGAAGTCATCCGTTATTTTCAGCAAGGACAGGCAGCCATACGATAAATAACCGGCTAATTTCTTAGATGAAATGGGTGGATGGTCAGACTTTTTCGACTTATTTACACATTTTCACTGGGAGATTAGCCACTTTTGTTTTAAATTTATGAATAAATCGCTATAATATAGGAATATAGGGTAAATGGAAAAAAGTATATATTTTAAATACACACAACAACTGCAAACGGAATAGGGCACAGTACGCTGTCAGGGTGTCTATAGAAAGTAGGGAGAGATAAATGGGGATTGTTCCTGCCGAAGGAGGAAAAATCCAAATCCATAGCTATAAACATAATGGACATATCCATCGTATCTGGGAAGAGACAACCGTTTTAAAAGGGACCCAAAATCTGGTGATAGCAGCGAATGACCGTACTATGGTAACGGAATCAGATGGAAGGACCTGGATTACGAGAGAGCCGGCGATTTGCTATTTTCATTCAAAGTATTGGTTTAATGTTATTGGTATGTTGAGAGAGGACGGGGTTTATTATTATTGCAATATCAGTTCGCCGTTCACATACGATTCGGGAGCATTGAAATACATTGATTATGACCTGGACATTAAAGTATTCCCAGATATGACGTTTAATTTGCTGGATGAGGATGAATATGAAAGGCATCGGAAAGAAATGAATTACCCGGATGCCATCGATTCAATATTGAAACAGAACGTAGACTATTTGATTTATATGATACGCCAGCGAAAAGGACCATTCTCCGCAGAGTTTATTGATAGTTGGTATGAACGCTTTTTAACCTATCGATGATAGAAAAGGCCTGCTGCATAATTGGCAGGCTTTTTCATTGTGTATCGTACCTACATCATCTGATTCAATCTTTCAATACGCAGGAACCATTTAACCTCCTACAAATGTTTATGAAAGTGATCCTTTTGATAGTTAATTACCGAAAAGGAAAATATAATTGAATAGTGCATATAAGATTCCCAATTGACCGTTATGGGCTTTTTTTAGCATTTGTTGATTAAGAAAAGGAGGAATTCCGTGGGGAGCATTAAGAGATATTTGCAATTCGTCAAACCATATAAATGGCAGATAATCGGAACGGTACTGATTGGATTGCTAAAGTTCGCGATTCCGCTTTTGCTTCCATTGCTCAGTAAGTATATAGTGGATGACATCATTGGAAACGGTGATCTGTCCAAAGCCGTGAAGTCCGAACGCCTTATATGGGCGATGGCTATCATGATATTCATTTTTGTTGCAGTTAGACCGCCGATTGAGTATTACAGACAATATTTCGCTCAATGGACCGGAACGAAAATCTTATATGATATTCGTAATGATTTATTTACTCATATACAGAAACTGAGTTTTAAGTATTATTCCAATACAAGGGTGGGCGAGGTCATTTCAAGGATGATCACGGACGTGGAACAAACGAAGAACTTTGTCATCACGGGTTTGATGAACCTTTGGCTTGATATCGCAACGATCATCATAGTGATAGTCATCATGTTTACGATGGACGTGAAATTAACCATTGTATCCATCATCATGCTTCCATTTTACGCATTTTCGATTAAGCATTTCTTTGGCAAGCTGAGAACCTATACAAGGATTCGGTCCCAAGCCTTAGCGGATGTACAGAGTCACCTTCATGAACGGGTTTCAGGGATGTCAGTCATCAAAAGCTTTGCGATAGAAGACAGGGAACAGGAATTGTTTGCGAAGCAGAACAAGAATTTCCTCGATAAGGCCCTAAAGCATACGAGCTGGAATGCCAAGTCATTCGCTGTCGTGAATACGATCACGGATATTGCCCCCTTGCTCGTGATAGGATTTGCCGGTTATCAGGTCATTCATGAACAATTGTCACTGGGGACCATGGTTGCTTTCGTCGGTTTCATTGACCGGCTATATAATCCCCTCAGACGTTTAGTTAACTCTTCGACGACAATGACCCAGACACTGGCGTCCATGGACAGGGTTTTTGAGTTTGTGGATGAGAAGTATGATATCGATGACGAACCAGGGGCGAAAGAGCTGAAGCATGTAGATGGCCGAATAACCTTTCAGGATGTATCGTTTGCTTATGACGAGAAAGAGGCACCCGTTTTGAAACATATAAACTTGGATGTTAAACCAGGGGAGACCATTGCACTTGTCGGTATGAGCGGCGGCGGGAAATCCTCGATCGTCAGTTTGATTTCCCGTTTCTATGATGTGACGGAGGGAAGGGTATTATTGGATGGGACGGATATCCGTAAATATCAAGTCCGCAGCCTAAGAGATAAAATAGGAATGGTTCTACAGGATAATATCTTATTTAGTGAATCGGTTAAGGCCAACATCCTTATGGGACGACCTGATGCAAGTGATGAAGAAGTATTTGAAGCGGCAAAGGCGGCGAATGCCCATGACTTCATCATGGGTCTAAAAGAAGGATATGAAACGAAAGTCGGGGAGCGGGGAGTTAAATTATCCGGTGGCCAAAAGCAACGGGTGGCCATTGCGAGGGTATTTTTGAAAAACCCGCCAATCCTTGTTCTCGACGAAGCCACCTCCGCATTGGATTTGGAAAGTGAACACTTTATCCAGGAGGCGCTGGATATTTTGGCGAAAAACCGGACCACGATCATCGTCGCCCATCGGTTATCAACCATCACCCATGCCGATCGGATCATTCATATCGATAATGGGGAAATTACGGAAATGGGAACACACGAAGAACTTATGAAAAAGCAAGGGAATTACTACAACCTATTTCAAGTACAACAATTGGATTCTTAAGGAATACAAGATAAAAAAGAAGACCATTCCGCTAAAGGAATGGTCTTCTTTTTTATTCTGATACGAACTGGTGAATGCACGTTATGAAATCCTTTTTTCATGCAGCGTTTTTTTTCCAGGTAGGAAATGCGGCAGATGCTTTATTCCCTCAGGCAAGGCGATGCCGACGATGATCAAGCACATCCCGAACCATTGCAGTGACGTAACCTGTTCATTCAAGAAGATGACGGAAACGACCATCGCTGAAGGCAGTTCCGCAGCACAAAGAATTGTTCCAAGCCCGACCCCCACTTTCGGTAAACTGACAGCAAAGAAAAAGAAAGGAACTAAAACACCCAATGTGCCGAGCAGCAGACCGTAGTACCATAGGTTCGTCTGGACAAGATTCGTCACAAGTGTGACGGGGTTAGTCGTGAATACAGCAGTCAGCATACCACCAGTTGCAATGAAAAACAGCCGTTTCATGGAAGATTCCCCAACAGCGAATTGAGAGTTGCAGTACATATACAGCGCAAAAAGCAATGCAGACAATAGTCCGAACAATACGCCTTTTAGGCTTAGGCCAGATAGAGGCTGACCAAAGATCGCCCCTGCCAATAATGTACCGATGAAAAGAACGAAAATGGCAATGAGTTTATTTTTATCCGGGCGTCTTTTATTTAAGAAGCTTTCAATAAGGACGCCTATCCAGGTAAATTGAAATAAAAAGACAACGGCAATCGAAGCGGGAAGCTCGGATACGGAAACCGCATATGCCTTTCCGACGAAAGTGGACATCATGCCCGTGATTAAAAGTAATCCGGCACTCTTCCATGAAACTTTATATTTAAACGAAAAGAGAAATATAACGGAGACAATCAGCCAACCGACAAGATATTGACTGCCGACCAGTTCTCCAGAAGAATGGCCATCCATGAATCCAAACTTCATCATGGTGGATAAAGTGCCATATGAAATCGAACCGATTAAGACCATTATGGAATACTTCAAAAGTTGCATATTTTTCACCCCTATAAAAATAAAAATCGCCACCTGCCAAAAAGGCAAGTGACGAACGAAAAAAGGAAATCCTTTTAAAATTCCGTCTCTCAACAAAAGCTGAGTTTAACAAATTGTATGCGTTGCATTACCTTAGCTTAAAGTCTTTGTGAATATTTGTCAACCAGAAAATAAAGTTAAAGCCTGCACATCGATCACTAAGTTGAAGGTGGTGGCAGAGGTAAGAGAAGATCCATTCAATGGCATATAAAACAAAACCCCCAAATGGCAAATTAGCCTAATGGGGGGGGTTTTTCAATCGCCATTCTGTTGGAAGTCCTCCAATGTACCACGGTATTCCTTGTCTTTCATTTTGCGAATATCAGGCTTTTTTTCTGCAGTTGGCTCATCATTTGGTTTTTGTTCATGAAGCTTGGAAAGAGCCAAACGATAATCCTGATCTTTCATTTTCAATTCATCATTGTCTGTCGGGGAGATGATTTCGGTAATGGAATCATCTGCAGTCGGGAAAGCGGATGATTCCGACGAATTCTCTTCCTCGACTGCAGGCGGCTTACCTTCAGGTGATAAGGCTTTGATATTGAATGTGATCAAGCCAGTAACCGCTAATATGGCAACGATGATAATTAGAATTATGCCCATTGAATCAAGCCTCCTAGAGCCCGTTTATGAATGAACGCGTGACATGGGCTACCCGTTTTCCTAATGCTTCACCAAGCTTCAAGTCATTTTTGGTGATATTGTCATCCACACCAGGCGGACAGCTTATCCCTACTCCATAGTAGGAACCATATAAGGCATTTTCTGGGACAGTGCCGGGCAAGCCGACAATGATCATGCCCTGATGAAGCATAGGGGTGATTAAGTTCAGCATGGTAGCCTCGAGTCCGCCATGTACGGTGGCCGTGGTACAGAACACAGCCCCCACTTTATTGATCAGCGCACCTTCCGCCCATAGATACCCAAGTTTATCGATCCATGTTTTCAAACTCGAACTGATGGTTCCGAAATGACCGGGACAGCCCCAAATGATCGCATCCATTTCCTGAAGCTTATAAACATCCGCCTCGTTTACATGGTCAATGAGAACCTCAGCCCCAGGAACCGCAGCGGCTCCTTGAGCTATTGATTCGGCAAGTGCTTTCGTATGGTTACCTTCACTGTCGTAAACAACATAGATCTTCATTTTAATTCCTCCATTCAATTAAACCGATTTTTTTACTGGCGAAGGAAGCAAAGGTACATCCAAAGGTTCTTGTTTAGCTTGTTTCATTGCTTTATCCTTCCGAACGTCGCGCAAAAATAGTGAGAGAACGATGCCGGCAATTGCGAAGCCTGTTGCCCAAAAGAATGCATCATTGATTCCCATCACATTTGCTTGACCCTGGATTTGAGAAGAAATCAGCGACATGGCAGTTTCCTGTGCCTGTTCACTAGTTTGATTCATCGAAGTCATGATGGATTGAACGATAGTTTGGAAATTCTGAACAAAACCGGGATCACTCGTACTCATTTCCGTTCCTAAAGCAGTTCCATGGAAAGAAGCACGGGTTGTATAAATGGTCGTCACGAAGCTCGTACCAATGGCACCGGTCACTTGTTTCAGCGTATTGCTCATTGCCGTACCATGTGTATTCAAATGCTTAGGCAGCTGATTCATCCCAGCAGTCATGATCGGCATCATCAGTAAAGACATTCCAAGTGCGCGGATGGCATAGATGATGACCAAAGTCGAATAGGTTGTTTCCGTAGTCAATTTAGCGAATTCGAAGGTTGTGACGGCAGTGATCGCCAACCCAATCAGTGCTAATGGACGAGGTCCGATTTTGTCAAATAATGCTCCTGAAATGGGTGACATCACCATCATCACAAGGGCTCCGGGTAGCATCAACAGGCCGGATTGAACTGGTGTGAAGCCTCTTAAAGTCTGCAAATAGATAGGCAATAAGAATATCCCGGTAAACATGGCCACTGTGACGATTGCAGAAATGATATTGGATAATACGAACATGTCATACTTAAATACACGGAAGTCGAGCATAGGTGTTTCCGATTTTAGCTGTTGAACCACAAAAAGCGTCAAAAGGATCAGCCCAATGATGATCGTTCCCAGAACGATTGGATCCGTCCAGCTTTTGGAACCTGCTTCACTGACACCGTATAGTAATGATGCAACACCTAGCAAGGATAGAGAGGCACCAAGCAAATCCAATTTGATTTTCTTTGGTTCCGCTACATTACGCATACTTAAAAAGGCGAGTGTCATGACGATCATGCCTAATGGCACCATTGCGTAGAACATGACCCGCCAGCTATATTCCTGAATGACCCAACCTGATAAAGTCGGGCCGATTGCAGGGGCAAACATAATGGCAAGTCCAAAGATCCCCATACCTTTCCCGCGCATTTCCGGAGGGAAGATGAAAAGAATGATCGTCATGACCAAAGGCTGCAGGATTCCGCCGCCAGCGGCCTGAATCAGCCGGCCTGTAAGGATGACGGGGAAATTTGGTGCGATGCCGCAGATGAATGTCCCGACGGTGAATAGAAACATGGCAGCCAGGAATAAAATGCGCGTGCCAAACCGTTCTATTAAAAAAGCGGAAAGTGGAATCAAGGCTCCATTCACGAGCATGAATCCAGTTGATAACCATTGAATCGTAGTCGCAGCTACATTGAATTCTGCCATCATCCTAGGCATGGCGACACTAAGCAGGGTTTGATTCAAAATGACCATGAACAAACCTAGCATTAGGATAATTAACATGGGGGCAAACTGTTTCATTCCCTTGTTTTCATTTACTGTGATGGTTTGAGAAGCCATTTAAAGAAAAGCCTCCTTTCTGTATAACTGTGTAGCCGGTTTATTTAGTCGAAATTTTCACTTCTGCGTTCATTCCAGGCAGAACTTTATCGGATGGTGCTTTGATGGAAATTTTCACTGGTACTTTTTGAGTGACTTTCGTATAGTTCCCGCTGCTGTTTTGATTGCCCATCACTGAGAAGACAGACGTTGTAGCATAACCGATCTGTTCCAATGTACCTTCGAAGACCGTATCGGGATCTCCATCGATGATAATATCGACGCTGTCACCTTTTTCGATATCCTTCAATTTATTTTCTTCAATATTAGCCGTTATGGACAGATCTTCCATATTGATGGTTTGAGCTAGCGTTTGACCTGCTTGAACAAGCTGCTCATCATGCACTTGTGTTTTAACGATCGTACCTTGTGCTGCGGTTTTTACCGCTTCTTTACCGTCTAAGGTGGTTACATTGGCGACTTTGTCATCCTTACTTACACTGTCTCCTTCGTGTAAGTCCCAATCTGATAGTTTACCGGCAGCGGGGGCAACGATGGTATATAGCTCACCTGACACTTTCGCTTCATCCGTTTTAATGAAATTCGTGCTTTCATAATAGTAATAAGCCCCACCGGCCAATGCCGCTATTATAATAACCAAACCAATGACATTGATTAAAACTAAACGTCCTCTATTCACTTGTTTCGCCTCCAAAAATATATTGATGATGTGTTCCTTTTTTTTGATTTACGTTCATTAGCTAGAAATGAAATCGCCTCCTATTCTAATGTTTATTTATTAATTTTAATAAATATTAATTTTTATAAGTATTAATATTATTAAGTAAAGAGTTTACCAGTTTAATTATTTTTTGTCATGTAATTTATTCGGAAAGATGGTGGGAAATAAATACAGTGAAATAGTAAAAATTTGAATTTTTTTTAGTTTTAAGGATATATGGAAAGTAAAGTTGACATTGGAATGCCATTTAATTAAATTTAAGAGGTAGGATTGTCCTATATAAGGAGTGAGAAGGCTGGAATTTAAATGGGAAGTAACTAATAGTATAGAGATGCAGATTTTTCGGATTAGGAAGAAGCTTAGGGCCATCGTAGCAAAAAATCTTCAGCCTTATGGATTAACATCGCCTCAGTTTTTCATTTTATTGATATTGAAAAAAGAGGGGTCGATTAAATCGACCCAGCTGGCTGACTTCTTAACCGTAAAGCCAAGTGCGATTACCGTATTTGTAGATAAGCTGGTCGAAATGGATTATGTGAAACGGCAGCCCTCTGATAAGGATCGCAGGGTCATCAACCTTGAATTGAAAGAGGCTGGGGAAGCGATTTTGGGGAGAGTCCTTGCGGATCATAACAAATTGATGGGCAAGAACTTCAATTCATTCTCGGAAGACGAGCTGCAGGATCTTTTGAAGAAATTGGATACGATTGAAAAGGCTGCTGATAAGAACCTTTTGGATGATTGAATGAGGGCATGCTCTAAATAGAGACAAAAAAAAGACGGTTCCCGGGAACCGTCTTTTTTTAATCTTCTTCATACTGGACAGATATTTCGTTATCTTCCTTATGGAAGGACTGGAAGCTGACGATCAGCTTTTCAAGGTGTTCCAATTGTTCGTCATATTCTATGACTGCAGAAATCAATGGAACAAGGCGGGCAGAGAGGTGGCCTAGGTTATCATGCATTTCGTCCACTTGATTCTGCTGTTCGAAAAAATGGGCAAGCAGCTCTTTACGACTTAAACAATCCTGGTCCCAATCTTCAATCTCCTCGATTGACTTGATTTTTTCGATATGCAGTAATATCAACTGCTCATGCTTGCGGATCAAGGAATCAAGCTGCTGTAAGATGCTCCGTTGGAAATCTTCAGGCATTTGATATACTTCATTCTCGAATTTATGGATTCTCTTCAAGGTTTCAAACGCTTTTTTCGTCGTTATGATCATTTGCCGATAAACGACAAGCTTTCGTGCTTTAGCAACACTGTTCTTCTTGAAATATTCCCGTTCCTCTTTGTACATGGAATAGATATGTTCCAAATCGAGCAACTCCGCCTTCAATCGGCTGATGTCCTTTTTCAATAAAGTGTGTTCTGTAGCATGTCTTGTGCTGATTCTGATCCATTTCAAGATGTCTTCCGTTACATCTGTAATGCGTGTATAAAGCTTTGCTTCGTACTTTGGAGGAATGAAAACAAGATTCACGATAAACGAAGAAACGATTCCAAGCAAAACGGATGAGAGACGAATAAAGGCAAAATTAAGGAATTCCCCGTCCTGGCTTTCCATGATGGCAATGACTGTCACGATGGAAAGGACAATCGTTTTATCCATTTTCAGTTTTAAATTGATGGTTATGACAACCATTACGGCAAGACCAATTATAAAAATATCATTTCCGAACAACAAAACGAAGGAGACAGCAACCAATGCGCCAATGATATTTCCTTGAATTTGCTCCAATACCGTTTGATATGAACGGTAAATGGTCGGCTGTATTGCAAAAATTGCAGCAATCCCAGAAAGGACAGGAGCAGGAAGGTTAAGCAGTTCCGATAGGTAAAGCGCTAAAACAATTGCTATTCCTGTTTTGAGAATGCGGGCACCAAACTTCATATATGGGTTAATCCTTTCTTTGTGTTGTAATGGATCTGGCAAGAAAAGGCTCTATTAATATATAGGCCTTTGCTTAAAGTTGTATTCTAACTTATTTGTTAGTACTTTACACTAAAATAAGATGATGTAAACAAAAAGTAATATACAGGATTTTCCTGAGAGTTACAATAGTTAAAATCAAGTTTAATATATAAAGAAACGATAGGCAATTTCTTGATTGCTTTCAGCATTGTTTTTCAATCGTTCGAAGACGACCCCAGAGGTCTATGACGGGAAAAGGCTGATGCTCGAATTGAAGAGCATCAGCCTTTTTTAATATATGTTTTCGGCATCACTCCGTGGATACAGCAGGATCCGCCTGTTCTTTAACTGGAACGACCTGAAGGAAGTGCTCTCCAAGATTCTGAAGCAGTGTCTCTAAAGAGACAGCTTCTTCGGTTTGGCCATGATCTTTCAAGAGGGCCGTGTATTTGCCAAGGAGTTCGGCCACATCCTGCAGGCCTTTTGCAGATAGGGGCTCAATGGAAATCTTTGCCCCTTTCGCAACCCGTTTTTTAATGACTTCTTTGGTTAAGCCAGATTCAGGCTGTTGCCGTAAATAAACGACACCGCCTGTCATCCCTGCGCAAATCCATGGACCGGGATCACCAAGAACTAAACCTCTTCCATTTGTCATGTATTCAAAAGCGAATCCCTTAATATTGGATGTTACCGCAATATTCCCGTTTTCCTTTTTAGGAAGCGGTTGTTTCAATAGTCCTCCAATGATCATATCCGCTCCGGAAAGCCGGATTCCCGCCCTGGCATCGGCATCACCCTGGGCAATGAGGAGACCATGCTGTGCCCCGTAACCAAAGCCCTTACCGACAGAGCCATTGTAGAACTTCCCATCTTTTCCTGGAGATTTAAAGATGGCAATGTTACCGCCAATCGATGTTTTGCCGATACCATCCTGTGCACCGCCATTCACGCTGATTGAAATTCCCTCCGTATTGTATGCCCCAAGTCCATTACCCGGAATGGAACCATCCTGGTAGGATAGGTGAACGGGAGGAAGTTTTTTGTATGATCCATCCAATCTGCCCCTAACGCGGTGACAGGAGACCCTGCTGCCGAGTACACGCTGCTCGGAAGTGATCGAGCTATAGCTGCGGGATTGCTGCAGGTCATCTACATGCGAATCAAGATATTCGGCGCCAACGGCTACCTGCATGGAGCCTTCATTCAAATATGCCGCCGCTTCCTTATGCGAGAACGGTGTTATATCCAGATTTTTTAATAAATAGGTTAAATCCAATGATTGTTGACCTTTAACTTGCTGCAGCAAATCAGAACGCCCGACGATATCCTGAAGATTCTTCACCCCAAGTGACCCGGTCAAAGATTTGAGTTCTTTTGCAAATGCACTGAACATATTCGTTAACCCCTGAACGGCTAAATCAAATTTACGTGGAACAAAACGGCGCAGCCCGTGTTCTTTCGCCTGAGCTTCCGATTCAATTTGGGTGGCGATGCCCACATGGCAAGTATCAAGGTGACATCCGCGGCACGTTGTGCAGCCGACTGCAATCATCGAAAGGGTCCCAAAGCCTACACGATTTGCCCCAAGCAGCATTACCTTCAAAACATCCATCGAGCTTTTTAACCCACCGTCAGCCCAAATTTCAACGTTCTGCCGGATACCTGATTCAAGCAGTGCATTATGGGCCGCTTTCACACCGATCTCAACTGGCAGGCCGACATGTGAGAGTGCATGGATCCTGGCAGCACCCGTCCCGCCATCAAAACCGGAAAGCGTTATGATATCGGCCCCGGCTTTTGCGACGCCGACAGCAATCGTACCGATGTTTGGAACGACTGGTACTTTGACGGCAACTTTTGCCTTGTCATTTGCCGTTTTTAGCTCATGGATCATTTGGGCCAAATCTTCAATTGAGTATATATCATGGTTATTGGAAGGGGAGATCAAATCGGAACCGATTGTTGCATTTCGGGCTTCTGCGATTTTCGCTGTGACCTTGGAACCGGGAAGGTGACCGCCTTCACCGGGTTTTGCCCCTTGACCAATTTTAATTTCCAATAGATTTGAAGAGTTCAGGAGTTCTGCATTGACACCGAAACGTCCGGAAGCGATTTGCTGACCGCGGGATTTCGGGTACTTGCCCAGCATATCCTTTATTTCCCCGCCTTCACCATTCATGCTGATCATGCCTAGCCTCTCGGCAGCTTCTGCATAGGCCCGGAAAGCAATCTCATTTTGTGATCCAAAGGACATGGAGGCTATGACGAACGGCAATTCCTGTTCACCGATCGAAAGGCTGACTTCTTCAGAAGGGACGGAAGCATCTGAAGTTTTTAATGATGTCAAGTGGCGGATCGTCGTCGGATTGGATTCTTCCTGTTCAGTGATCTTTTCGCGATAAGCATCATAGTCCCCGGTTGAAGCAACTTCCCCGATGGATTTCCAGATTCTTGGGAATAGATGGAAGGTCTTGCCCATCCGTTCTTTTTCATTGCCGTAATCCTCTGCACGCTGGATGGCATCTGCCTTGATTTTATCAAAATTATAGTCCAGATCATTGGATCCGAAGAAATTAGCCACATTTAGATATTTCGCGATTTCCTCATGTAAACCGATGCTTGAGAAAAGTCTTCCATAGCCGCGCAGCTCATGAATGCCAATGGTGGAGATGACTTTCTCAAGCCCTTTCGTCAAGGAATTATATAGATTGGTAACCCCCTTATGGTCATCTGAAGATAAGGAAAGGAACATATAATAAGGGCTGATTAAGTTGGCCCCAAGACCATAAGAAACGATGATATCATGCAGTGACCTTAGCGATGCTGAACGTAAAAGGATGGAACAATCACGACGCTTGCCTGTACGGACCAACGCTTGGTCGACGGCTGAAGTGACCAGGTGTGGATCAAGCCAAAGGTTGCCGTTTTGATGGGCAAGGGCATCATCCAGAACGAGCAGCGTTTTTCCTTCATCCACAGCATTGACACTTTCATCCGTAATCCTGGTCAGGGCATCCGTGATGTTTTCATCCTCTTTGAATGTGCTTGAAATGATGTGCACGAGTTTTTGATCTTGGTTATATTTAATGAACTGGTCGTAGCTTGGCTGCGATACGATGGATGAGCACTCATAACCCGTTGATCCTTCGATCAATAAGGGAGTCAGCAGCTCCGTCACCTTTCCTGCCTTATTCGCTTCGAATAGGGAAGGGCGCTTTCCGATGATCGTCCTTGTTGAGAAGTGCTCGGTTTCCCTGTCCCGGTCGATCGCCGGGTTGGTTACAACGGCCACGCTTTCCTTGATGAAATCAGCAATGTTGGTCCGTTGGGGATTAAGTGCTGCCAGCGGCGCATCATGACCAAGTGAACGAATGGGCTCAGCGCCTTTTTCGGCCATCTGCTCCACTAATTGGACATGCTCCCTTTCCCACCCAAAGGCTTTATACTGACCATTATGAATGGCTTGCGTGTTTGTCATGGAGACAACCTTTTCAAAAGCCTGGGGCTGTAAGCGGACTCGGTCATTGGAAAGGACGAAACGATCATTGAATAGTTCAAACACTTTATCCTGGTAATCCTTGTATGTGTACAATTCAATTCGGTCGCCGTTCCATTTCAACCCGATTTTTTCCCCTGGACCCATCGGTTTCGGATCTCCGGTATATTCACTGGAAGGGATGATTCCTGGTTCGGAAGTGAACATATAAGATGATTCCGTTTCAATATTCCATAACGGGCGCAAGCCTAGAGAGTCGACAGAGAATACGGCTTCATCGCCGAAACGGGAGATGATGCCTGCCGGACCTTGTGCAAAATGACCCCATGCTTCCCTTAAATACGTATATAAGTCTTGTAAGTGCTCGGGATATTCCTTGATTTCATTGATGATTGGCGGAAACATAAGATCGACAGCTTCAAATAAAGAGTAGCCATGACGGCAGATGAAAGTTTCGATCGTCTTGTTTAAATCCTGAGAGTCGCTTCCATCTTTAGCGATGGGAACTCCGATCATTTTCGCTTCATCACGCAATTTGGCGATGGTATTGATTTCGCCATTATGACCAAGCACGCTGAAAGGCTGGACCCGGAAGAAGCTTGATAGAGTATTGGTTGAAAAACGATTATGTCCTAGTGTCATGGTGGAGGCAGCCAAAGGATCGGCAAGATCAAGATAATAGGCAGGGAGCGTATCCCCCGCACCCATCACTTTGTATACCGCATGATGCTGGCTTAAAGAGGCAACATGGATGAAATCGCTTTTTTCGATGTCGGAAGTCAGCTCAAAAAGAACATTTGAAAGCTCCTGGTTGTTATTGATGGTTGAGGAACAGGCAAATTGCCAGAACACTGGGTCTTCTTGAATGGCAATCGGTCCCAATGCCTCGGAACGGTAGGCTTTATCCGTTTCGAATATCAATGAGAGACCATGTTGGAGCAGTTTCTCCTTAACTTCGATCTTTAAGTCGTTCGCTTCTGTTTTTTTGCTTAGAAATAAGTGGCCGACTATGAAGGTATCTTGATCGACGATGCCTGAATCGACATTTGCCGCTTCAAGTTTCTTTTTCCAAAGAGCCCGGGGAATATCGATATGGATGCCGGCGCCATCGCCCTCACCATTGATGAAGCCGCAGCGATGGTTCATTTTAACCAGGGCGTCGATACAGGCAAAGATGTTTTCGTTAGTAGGGATCTTCTTTTTTTCGATGCAGGAAACGATTCCGCAGGCATCATGTTCTTCCTTGTGAAATTCTTTGAATGTAGCAGGTGTCCATTGTTGGGCCATATTTGTGGCTTGAATAAGGTTACCCTTATTCTCTGCCTTTCACCTCCTGTAGCATGTGTTTAATGGGGGAAATATTAGTAAACCCGAACAATAGTCCAAGTTTTGATAGATTGAAAGAAAGTGTATAAATGTATATAAATGTATCCATATCATATCATTTAAATATTCAGAAATCAATTTTTTATACAATGGGATGGATGCTGTGATTGATGGGATTTTTGTGGGGATTGGCTTCAAATGCTAATATTAAAGATTTATTACAGGGAAATAAGAAACCCTCAAGATAGATGTACATCCTGAGGGTGTATAAAAAATGCATAATTATGCTGATTTAATTTATTATATTAGGTTTTTGAATGCATGTTCAACCGCTTTTAGAGTATAAGCGATATCATCATCCGTGTGAGCGATTGTCAAGAACCAGGCTTCGTATTTGGACGGTGCCAAATTGATTCCCTGATTGAGCATGAGTTTGAAGAACTTGGCGAACATTTCGCCATCCGTATTTTCCGCCTGCTCATAGTTTTCAATTTTTTCTGTCGTGAAATAAATCGTCAATGCCCCTTTAAGGCGGTTGATGGTGATCGGAACATTATATTGGCCAGCCGCTTTCAGGATACCTTCTTCAAGGATTTTCCCCAGGCGGTCAAGCTCCTCGTAAAGCCCTTCTTCTTTAAGTACTTCTAAGCAAGCTATCCCGGAAAGCATGGAAGCCGGATTTCCTGCCATCGTACCAGCTTGGTAGGCTGGTCCCAGAGGTGCGACAGAATCCATGATCTCTTTTTTACCGCCATAGGCACCAATGGGAAGCCCGCCCCCGATGATTTTTCCAAGCGCGGTCAAATCGGGTTGAATTCCCAAGTAGTCCTGTGCCCCTCCATACATGAATCGGAACGCTGTGATGACCTCGTCGAAAATGACGAGTGATCCGGCTTCGTGAGATAATGAAATGACTTCTTCCAGGAAGCCGGGACTTGGTTCCACGATTCCAAAGTTGCCGACGATCGGTTCTACCAACACGCCTGCAATTTCATTGCCCCATTTATCAAGTGCTTCTTTAAATGAACCGATATCATTGAAAGGTACCGTGATGACTTCTTGTGCAATGCTTTTTGGAACGCCTGCAGAGTCCGGTGTACCTAGAGTGGACGGGCCGGAACCTGCAGCGACGAGAACAAGGTCGGAGTGTCCATGGTAACAGCCTGCAAATTTGATGATCTTATCCCGCCCTGTGTAAGCGCGGGCAACACGGATGGTGGACATGACTGATTCGGTGCCTGAATTGGTGAAGCGGACTTTATCCATGGAAGGTATGGCTTCTTTCAGCATTTTGGCAAATTTGACTTCATGTTTTGTCGGAGTGCCGTATAAAACGCCGGATTCCGCTGCTTTAACGATAGCTTCCGTAATATGTGGATGCGCATGCCCTGTGATGATCGGGCCATATGCAGCTAAATAATCGATATATTTATTGCCATCAACATCCCAGAAATAAGCCCCTTTGGCATGATCCATCGCAACTGGCGAACCGCCGCCTACAGCTTTGTAAGAACGGGATGGGCTGTTAACCCCGCCAACGATATGTTCCAATGCCTCTTTATGTAAAAGCTCCGAATTTCTAAAATCCAATCTTAAAACCTCCTATAAATATAAACATATTTCCCCTTAATCATAGCACTTTTCTCTCCGGAAATCTGGGGTGGAAGGCTAGGAAATGTGATTCGTACCCTGGTGGAAACGCAGCACCCCCAGAAGAATCAGGATTCCGGGCCAACATTTTTTTGGGGGGATCCCAAAACTCCTGTTATGAAAGTAAGGATGGCCAAGATGGTGTCAGGATTTTCGATGTCGAAGGATTGGCGGTTCATTTCGCCCTGGGCTTGGTAATAGATTAGCTGCCCGGTTCCTTTCTCTTCATTAATGCGAAGGTGGAAACTGATGGGTGTGCTTTCGATCGACCCGCTGGAATCCCTTTGGATGACCTGGCATAATAATTCACCGTACTCATCTTCATAAAGGAAGTCATATCGAAGGTCGAAAACGACCTTTTCAATTTGGGATAGTAATAATTTTTTGATATTCATAGCATACTCGTCTCCTTTATATATGTATCTGGTACAACGGCCATTTCCTCCCTGAAAATGGTAGATGGCATCCAAGCATTTTTATTGTCTAAAAAGGTTAGGTTGGATAAACTAATTCATTAGGACAAGAGATTACGGAGGATGTAACAGGATGAGTGATGCAATTCAAGTGAAACAGCTTCGGAAGGAATTTAAGTCGGCATCAAGCCGTTCAGGGCTAAAGGGTGCCTTCCGGGATTTACTTACCAGAAATTATAAGGTCGTCCCTGCCGTCAATGATATCAATTTTACTGTAAAAAAGGGTGAGATGGTAGCTTATATCGGGGAAAATGGTGCAGGGAAATCGACCACGATCAAAATGCTGACAGGTATTTTGGAACCGACAGCAGGCGAAATCACGGTCAATGGCATGAATCCACATAAAGAGAGGGAAAAGTTCACTCAGACTATCGGAGTCGTATTCGGTCAGCGCTCACAGCTTTGGTGGGATATTGCGGTTCAAGAATCGTTTAGGTTGTTAAAAAAGGTATATAAGGTAACGGATGAACAATATAACGATCATATGGAACATGTCATCAAGACGCTTGATATCGGTCCTTTGCTGGACAAACCAGTGCGTAAACTCTCGCTTGGTCAGCGAATGCGCTGCGAACTTGCGGCAGCCTTGATCCATAATCCGCCTTTGCTGTTCCTGGATGAGCCGACAATTGGACTTGATGTGCTCGTGAAAATGAAGATTCGTGAGTTCCTGAAAGAAATCAATGAGAAATATAATACGACAATCCTTTTGACCACCCATGATTTAGGGGACATTGAAGCATTATGTGAGCGTGTAATCATGCTTGATGAAGGGCAAATCATCTATGATGGGGAATTGCAGAGTTTGAAAGATAACTGGGCTGAGGAAAAACAGATCCATTTTCAATTCATCGAGCCGATCGCATTGAAGGAATTACAATCATTAGCGCTCCCATTTACCGCTAACTGGGTTTATGATGAGAAAAGTCAAACTTACATTGCCTTGTTGAAAGAAGAAGGTGATCATATTTCACAGCTTGTTTCAGCTGTCGTATCTCATTTTAAAATAAAAGACATCAAAATACATGAAACGTCCATTGAAGAGATCGTTCGCAATATTTACGAAGAAGGCACTGTCTGACTCTCTTATCATTAAGAAACAACGTGTCTATCAAGAAGGGGGAGGGCCATGGGGAAGTATCTTGCCATGATCCGCATGCGTTTTTTAATGATGCTTGCGTATCGAACTGATTATTATACTGGCATTTTAATTTATAGCATTAATATCGGTGCTTATTATTTCTTATGGAATGCGATATATGGAGAAAAAAGCTCCATCGAAGGACTTTCAAGCATGCAGATGACAACCTATGTCGCAGTTGCATGGATGGCGCGCGCTTTTTATTTCAATAATATTGACCGCGAAATCGCCACTGAGATTAAAGACGGCAAGGTTGCCATTGAGATGATCCGGCCTTATAACTATTTAGGCATGAAAACGATGCAAGGACTTGGGGAAGGGATATTCCGTTTCTTCTTCTTCTCGATTCCGGGGATGCTGCTGGTAGCTTTCATTTTTCCTATCGAATTGCCGCATGAGCCGGCTACGTGGGGGATGTTCGGCATTTCATTGCTGTTCAGCTTCATCATCAATACACAAATTAACTTATTGACGGGAATCACTACCTTTTTCTTATATAATAATGCCGGATTAATCCGCGCTAAAAGGGTTATCATTGATTTATTTTCCGGTCTGCTGCTGCCCATCAGTTTCTACCCGATATGGGCGCAGGAAGTGATGAAATATTTACCCTTTCAAGGGATCAGCTATGTACCAAGCATGATTTTTACGAACGGTTACAGTTCAGGCGAAATTGGCATGGCGCTTTTACAGCAGTTAATTTGGTGCATCATTCTCATAATACCGATTCAGCTTTTATGGATAGTCGCAAAAAAACAGCTGATTATTCAAGGAGGTTGACGGGATGTTTTATGTATCGATGTTTTTTCAATATGTGAGTCAATATATGAAAACAAGATTGCAATACAGAGCGGATTTCTTCATGGAAATCCTATCTGACCTGCTCAATCAGGTCGTGAATCTGGTATTTATCTTAGTCGTTTTTGGACATACCCAATTTTTAAGCGGCTGGAGCCGTGAAGAAATCATATTCATTTATGGGTTTTTCCTTATCCCATTCGCCCTTTTTTCAGCCTTTTTCAACATCTGGGACTTTAATGACCGCTATATCGTCAAAGGTGAAATGGACCGGATATTAACAAGACCGATCCATAGCCTGTTTCAAGTCATTTTAGAAAGAATCGAGCTTGAAGCGTTATTTGGTGTTGTGACCGGTTTGATCATCATATTCTATTCGGGGATTTCATTGGATTTGCAGCTTGTGTGGTATGACCCGATTCTTTTCATCATTTTTGCAATAGGCGGGGCCCTTGCCTATGCAGCCATATTCGTTGCGATAGCAAGCATTGGGTTCTGGTCGGATGCGAAAACATCCATCATGCCAATGATGTACAATATCGGGAACTACGGGCGCTATCCTGTTGATATTTATAATAAGGTCATTCGTTTTGTCCTTACATGGGTGTTGCCATTCGCGTTTGTCGGTGTCTATCCGGCATCTTATTTCCTAAGAAAAGAAGAGTGGTATGTTTATGCATTTGCCACACCTGTAATTGGGGTTGCCTTTTTCGTGATATCCGTTTTCATATGGAATCAGGGAGTGAAGAGGTACCGCGGGGCAGGGAACTGAAAGAACCCCTTCAACAGCATTCATGTTGAAGGGGTTTTTGTTTAGTTCCGTTTTTTCTTTCTTTCGATATATCTAGCTTTGGTTTGAACATATTGCTGTTTTTTCTCTTCCGTTTCCGGAATGACCTGAGGGACGTTTGTCGGCTTACCGTCTTCATCAATGGCCAGCATCGTTAAAAAAGCGCGTGCCGTTAGCTGTTTTTCACCTGTTAATAGGTTCTCACGTTCCACTTTCACGAATACCTCCATTGATGTGCGATGAGCACAGGTGACATAAGCTTCAAGGTTGATCGCGTCCCCTGTTTTGATGGGGGCCAAAAAATCAAAAGAGTCGCTTGAAGCAGTCACAACGGGTTTTCGACAATGGCGCATAGCGGAAATGCAAGCTATTTTATCAACATAGGCCATTACTTTTCCGCCAAAGATGGTATTATGATGATTTGTATCCGGTGGAAAAACAAGGTCGGTTAAAAAAGTCCGTGACTGCTGTGTTGGATGGGCAACGTTCTCCTCAATCATTTGCCTGTTGGTTTACTAAAAGGTTTTCACGGACGATTTTTGCTGCTTCGACCATGTTTTTCAGGGAAGCGACGGTTTCCGGGATACCCCTTGTTTTCAGGCCGCAGTCGGGATTGATCCAAAACTGGTCTTTATCCAATACCTTTATGCCCCGTTCAATCATATCGACCATTTCTTCCACTGCCGGCACACGCGGGCTGTGAATATCATACACCCCCAGGCCAATGCCTTTTTCATATGTTTTTTCCTCGAATGCGGAAGCGAGCTCCCCATGACTGCGGGATGTTTCGATGGAAATTACATCGGCATCGAGGGAGGAGATGACGTCCATGAAACTGTTGAAGTCGCAATAGCACATATGCGTGTGAATTTGGGTTGTATCCTCCACGCTTGATGTGGATATCAAGAATGAATTCACTGCCCAGTTCAAATACTCGTCGCGATCGCTTTTTTTCAATGGCAGACCTTCTCTAAGTGCAGGTTCATCAACCTGAATCATTTTAATTCCAGCAGATTCCAAGGCAATGATTTCTTTTTCCAAAGCGAGCGCCAGCTGATAGCAAACATTCTCCCTGGAAATATCATCACGGACAAATGACCAGTTCAAAATCGTAACAGGACCTGTCAGCATTCCCTTCACCGTCTTCTTTGTCAGTGATTGTGCGTATACACTTTCCTTGACTGTCATCGGTTCGATGAAATGGATGTCGCCGTAGATGACTGGAGGTTTCACACAGCGGGATCCATAGGATTGTACCCAACCCTTTTCTAAAAAGACGAATCCGCCTAATTTATGGCCGAAGTATTCAACCATATCCGTCCGTTCGATTTCCCCGTGAACGAGAACATCCAAACCGATTTCTTCTTGGATTTCGATCCACCTGACGATTTCTTCGTTAACGTATGTTTCATATTGCTGGGCTGTCCATTCTCCTCTATTGAATTTCCCGCGTGCTTGTTTAACTTCAAATGTCTGCGGAAAGCTGCCGATCGTAGTCGAAGGGAGAAAAGGCAATTTGAAAAATTCCTGTTGTTTTTGGTAACGGTCCTTAAATGGAAGCTGACGGCCGGCGGTCCTGGTTTTAACCTTTTCGACATTGGATTGTACAGACCCGTGATTTCGGACATTTGAATTGGCTAACGTTTGAATCGTAAATTTATTGGCATCGACTTTTTCGGCGATTGCTTCAATGCCTTGATTATTCCCTTTGACCAAAAATGTGATTTCCTCAAGTTTCTCATCAGCGAAAGCAAGGGCCTCTTTCACTTCTTTTGAAAGGGCGGTTTCATTACGAACGGTCACCGGGACATGAAGCAGGGAACAAGAGGGCTGTAGCCAGATTTGGTCCTCGGCTACCTGTTTCTTAAGTGTCTCGATCAATTCGATTTTTTGGGATAAATCAGATAGCCAAATGTTTTTTCCGTCAATCACACCCGCTGCAAGCACTTTGTCCTTCGGGAAACCGAATGCCTCAAGGTTACTTAAATTCCTCCCTTTATCATGTACAAAATCAAGACCGATCCCTTGGACTTGTAATTCGATGACTTCTTGGTAATGTTCCACCGCATCAAAGTATGTTTGTAGCATGATGTTCAGGTTTGGTGCTGCTTCATTCAGTTTTTCATAGAGGTAAGTAACGGTTTGCATATCATCCTTGGAAATGGATGAAACAAGGGAAGGTTCGTCCATTTGAACCCACTTCACGCCTTCTTGCTCCAATTCCCGCAGGATTTGCGTGTATAGGGGAAGCAGGCTCAGGATGATGCCAGGGATTTCTTGTTTATTGAAGCCTTTTGAAAGGGAGAGGAAAGTATAAGGTCCGATCAAAACGGGCTTTGTTTCGATCCCTAGCTTTTCCTTGGCTTCCCGATATGCTGTAAGTGGTTTATTTTCCGTTAAAGTAAGCTGTGCCAGTTTTAATTCAGGGACAATATAGTGATAGTTCGTATTGAACCATTTCGTCATTTCGGAAGCGACTTCATCATTGTTTCCGCGGGCCATTGAATAATAAACGGAAAGGGGGACGCTTCCGCCTTCATATGCTGAATAACGTTCAGGAACAAGACCGAACATGACGGACATATCGAGCATTTGATCATAAAAAGTGAAGTCGTTGACAGGGATGATATCAATGCCTCGTTGCTTCTGTTTTTGTAAGTTGCCTAAACGGATGGCATTTAGTTGTGACGTAAATTCCGCTTCATCGATTTTACCGGACCAGTAAGCTTCCAATGTACGTTTCCATTCACGATCTTCCCCGATTCGAGGGTAACCCAAACTGCTGCTTTTCAAAATTCCCATCCTCCTACATTCATTTGTTCGAACAATAAAAAAAGCATTCCTAACCGTCAAAAAAGAAAGTTAGAAATGCTTAAAATAAAGAGGCATGCATAATGCCCCTTACAATTATAAGGTCCCTAACACCTCCCTATCTCCCGTAGGTTAAAACAGTGTTGTCGAGATAGGCAGGTCTCCTGACTTAGGGAATATCATTAGCGGCTGGCCTTCCCGATCCGTTGATCAGTGGCATATTGATTGACGCTAACATTCCCATTACAGTGGCGGGACCGTGCCGGAATTACACCGGACTTCCCTTTTAATCCTAATGAAAATTAGGAACCTATTTCCACATATGAAATTTTGCAAAACCTGCCTTGTTAATTGTTTGCAGATCAAATATTTATAAAATAAAAATTATTATAAAAATTTAGACAATCTTAACATATCCGACCAAAAGGGTCAACATGGAAAAAAGATTCGGAAAAGTTTCCGTTTAATGAGTTTGTCGGTGATAAGGCTGATTCCTAAAAAAGAATATATTGTTTGGACAGGGAGTATGTATAGAGGGAGTGGCGTTTTGAAATGGGGCGTGGGGGATGACTTTCTACATCTTGATTGCAGGAATCATTTTTTGCATGGTGATGAGCATTCGTACGTTATTTCTTGTTGAGTCGGGAGGAAAGAAGTTTTCTCTTGAGGATATGCTGTGGCTTGGCAATTTATATGCGACGATATTAGTTGGATTTGCACTGATATATTTATTATACGAGCTTCAGAATCATTCGGTGATTCTTGATATGGGCAATCGGTTGGATGGGACTTTCTATGAACAATTGAAGACTTCTTTTTATTTTAGTGCGATGACGATGTTTTCTGTAGGGTATGGAGATATAGCCCCGATTGGCATGGGCAGGATGATAGCTACCATTCAGGCTTTCATTGGGTATACACTGCCGGCAGCGTTCGTGATTCGTACGGTGATCGATCTGGAGCAGAAAGATAGGAAGGATAAATGAAAGTTGTGTTTCTTTCGATTATTGGGTACTCTTACCATAATGAAAGAAATGGAGGGTTCAATATGACTGTTAAAATTGGAGAAAAAGCACCTGATTTCAAACTCCCTGCAAACAATGGTGAAATGGTTTCCCTATCGGATTTTAAGGGGAAAAACATTGTTTTATATTTTTACCCAAAAGACATGACGCCAGGTTGCACGACGGAGGCCTGTGATTTCCGGGACCATAATGAGCAATTCGAGGAATTGAACGCGGTAATCCTTGGTATCAGCCCAGATCCAGCGGCACGTCATGAAAAATTCATCGAAAAACATGGATTGCCTTTTCTGCTGCTGGCTGACGAAAACCATGAAGCGGCTGAATCATTTGATGTTTGGCAATTGAAAAAGAACTTCGGCAAGGAGTATATGGGCATTGAACGTTCAACTTTCCTGATTGATAAGGCAGGAAATATAGTCAAAGAATGGCGTAAAGTAAAGGTTAAAGGCCACGTCGAAGAAGCGCTTGAAACTCTTCGCGAACTCGAAAAATAAGGGATAGGCAGATGAAGGATGAGAGGATAACGAAGCTTGCAGCCAGGCTGATTCATCATTCGATACAATTACAGCCAAAAGAGAGAATCCTCATACGGGGGCATATCAACACGAAACCATTATTGAAAGAGTTGATTGATGAAATATACAGAGTGGGTGCTTATCCATATGTGGAACTCGAGGACGATGAGATAAGCCGCCACCTGTTACTAGGGAATGTGAAGGAGCAGCTTGACACAGCTTCACAATGGGCCTTGAAGAAATATACGGATATCGATGCGGTCATCATCATCACTGGGGAAGAAAACAATGCGGAAATGACTGATGTTCCCATCGAGAGGCACCGTCTTCAAGGGGAGGCCATGAATTCCCCTACACTTTTTTATGTAAACAACCGACGTTGGGTCTTACTTAATTACCCCACCAAGGCATCAGCGCAAAAAGCCGGCATGACCTTCAATAGGTACGAAGACTTTCTTTTGAACGTATGCACAATGGATTACGGGAAAATGGAGGCGGCTTTGAAGCCGTTAAAACAATTGATGCAACGTACTGACAAAGTCAGGATCGTTTCACCAAGGACAGATTTGACCTTTTCCATCAAAGGCATGCCGGCCGTCATATGTGCCGGAAAAAAGAATTTACCGGATGGGGAAGTATTTACGGCACCCATAAAAGATAGTCTCAATGGAAGGATATCCTTCAACACACCCACAACCTATGAAGGAATCACCTTTAGTGACATAGAATTAAACTTCAAAAAGGGGAAAATCATTAAAGCGACTTCCAATCGTGACCCTGAAATGAACCAAATCCTGAATATTGATGAAGGGTCCCGGTTTATAGGGGAGTTCGCTATTGGAATCAATCCATACATATTGGAACCTATGGACGATATTTTGTTCGATGAGAAAATAAGCGGGAGTCTGCATTTGGCTCTCGGGCTTGCCTATGATGAAGCGGATAATGGAAACCGGTCATCGATACATTGGGATATGGTCTTGATCCAGCGTCCGGAATATGGGGGCGGTGACATCTATTTCGACGACGTCCTGATCAGAAGGGATGGCTTTTTTGTTTTGCCGGAATTACATGCATTAAACCCAAATTCTTTAAAATAAAGCCTTTTTTAATAAGGGTAAGGCTTTTGTCCAACTCAAAAAGGGGACACCCGAATATGCTTTATTAAGGGAATACCTCCTCAGAGAAAGTTGCGCGGGACACATAGAGCCCGTGTTTTTTTATGTTAATTAAAAGGGAGAGATAAACATGTTAGTACTTTCGACTGTCATTCCGAATGAAGGTATCCAAACGAAAATGATGAATGCTTTTCCTGATTTGAACTTCATTTATCAAAAAGGATGGAAGGATGGGCCGCTTCGTGAAGCGGAAATCTTAATTACATATGGTGAAGATTTAACTGAAGAAATCATTGGGAAAGCAGCGAACTTGAAATGGATCATGGTCATGAGTGCAGGGATGGAACTAATGCCATTTAAAGCCATCGAGGAACGAGGCATTATGGTGACCAACGCTAGAGGCATTCATAAAATCCCGATGGCCGAGTATACGATAGGGATGCTTTTGCAATATGAAAAGAAATTGAAGCTGCTTATGAAGAATGAAAAGGAAGAATTATGGGATAGAAAGATTGAAGTCGGGGAATTGAATGGCAAGACTATGCTCGTAATGGGTGTGGGTGCAATTGGAGGGGAAGTGGCTCGACTTGGGAAAGCCTTTGGGATGAAGACGATAGGAATGAACCGGAGCGGGAAACCGGTGGAATCCATCGATCACCTTTATGACCTGGAGCATTTATTGGAAGCCATACCGGGAGCCGATTATATTGTATCCGTCCTGCCAAGTACGGATGAAACGAAGGGCCTTCTGCAAAAAGAACACTTCAAAGCCATGAAAGAATCTGCAGTATTCGTGAATATTGGCCGCGGCGACCTGATTAACGATGAAGTGCTGATCGAAGCCCTGGATGCCGGGGAATTGTCTCATGCCATCTTGGATGTATTTGATCCGGAACCCTTAGGAAAAGGGCATCCGTTTTGGAGGATGGAGAATGTTACAGTCACACCGCATCTCTCAAGTAAAAGCGGAGAATATTTACCAAGAACCTTTGCTATATTCGAAAAAAATATGCTTGAATACCTGAGAGCTGGAAAAGACTTCACCAACGTAATCGACTTATCTAGGGGATACTAAACCCAATGCAAAAATGGGAAAGAATCAAAGTCTTCATGAATAAACTAAAAAAAATGGTTAAGCCATTGAATTATTGACAAATTCAACGTATAAAAGGTACACTATTTATAAACATTACAATTTAAGAATGCATACTTAATGAGAAAAAGAGGTGGATGACGGTGTCTGAAGTTCAGTTAAAAGAAGCGTTGGATTCCTTAAAAGATACCGGTGTAAGAATAACTCCTCAACGCCATGCGATACTTGAGTATTTGATAAGCTGCATGTCCCACCCTACCGCTGATGATATATATAAAGCGCTGGAAGGCAAGTTTCCGAATATGAGTGTGGCAACGGTTTATAACAACCTGCGTGTGTTCCGTGAGGTAGGTTTGGTTAAAGAACTTACGTATGGTGATTCTTCGGCAAGGTTTGATTTTGTGACGACGAATCATTATCATGTAATTTGCCAAACTTGCGGGAAAATTGTTGACTTCGATTATCCTGCTTTGGATGAAGTCGAACATTTCGCAGCACAAGTCACTGGTTTCAATGTTAGTCACCATCGGATGGAAATCTACGGCGACTGTATGGATTGTGCGAAAAAAGAATCGCACTAAAAAAAGTTCCTCCACTTGGTTGGAACTTTTTTTCATGTTATGAAGAAATGATACAATTGTTAAAGCCTTCTTGAAAGGGAATTCAGCTAATCGACTTAGTCATGCAGGCTTTTTCGGTTATATTTCTCATTGAATTCTTCGCCTTCCAACTTTTTGTCAAGTGTCAATGGTTCTTCACAATGCATGCAAATATCTACACGTCCTAGTATTTTTGTAGGTTTGCTGCAGTTAGGGCAGACAACCTGGATCGATTTTGTAGAAAGCATTCCAATCCAGAAATAAACCCCTGTGCTTGCGATTATGAATAAAAGGCCCAGCCCCATGAAAATCGTCATGACAACAGGATGTGTTTTGAAGAAAAGCCCAAGGTACATTACGATAAAGCCAATGAAGATCAAACTCAAAGCAAAAGTGCGTATTTTATTGATTTTGCTAGAATATTTAGCCATGGATTGTCCCTCCTAAAATATAACTTTAACTATAACATAAACAATGGATGGAACAAAAAAGAAATAAAGGATACATATTACTTTTGAATTGAAATGGTTTGGGGTAAGGGAACTAAGCAGGAATTTGAAGAGTTTTGTCGAAAATCTAAAAAAAAGGTTTTGGAGGAATTTATGATGGAAGATATCCTTCGCCCGATTTATCAAGAGCGAGCAAGTTTAAAATCTACACTTGGAATCTTGTTAGTAGAAAAAAGAGAGGATAATAGCCCGATTACCGATACGTTTGACTACATCCTTTTTGTAATTGCAGACGAAGCAGAAGAGGCCGTGTTTTTAAAACATTACACATACCAGGATAAAAAGGCGGCCCTGCATATCGTAAAGGAAGACCAGTTAAAAGAATGGCTCCTATTAGGCACGAACCGCAAAGTGGTTGACTGGATATATAACGGGAAGGTCCTTTTTGACCGTAATGAATATTTGGACCGATTGAAAAGCGAACTCCGGGAGTTCCCCTTCTATGGAAGGAAGTTAAAGATGGGGATGGAGTTCGCGAAGTTAATTCGCAGGTACATGGATGGAAAAAGCTTCTTTGAAAAAGGCCATCATCTTGAGGCGTACAATCATATCGTTCATTCCCTGCATCATTTGGCCCGTTTGGAGATAATAGAACAAGGCTTTTATCCGGAGGTTACTGTCTGGAACCAAGTGAAGCATATGGAACCTGAAATTTACAAGTTGTATAAAGAATTGATCAGCAGTGAGGAAACGCTCGAAAAAAGATTGGAGCTTCTATTCCTTGCGAGTGAATTTCTTATTTATTCGAGGACGAATGCAGGTTCACAGCATTTGATCGAAATAATGGGGATGAAAGAAGAACCGTGGACGATTGCGGAGCTTATGGAGCATCCGGAAGTTAAGTTTTATTCAGTCGACCTAGGCGTTTTATTGGAATACTTGATAGAGAAGAAGGTAATCGACGTCATCAAAGCGGAGACAAAAGGGCACGAGGTATATCATCGGTTTTATCGTGTATCAAAAAACTTTTAAAAAAATTCATTTTTATTGTTGACCAATAATAATATAGGTGTTATATTAATACATGTCGCTGCGGGACATCAGCTTTCGCAGCTTCATCAAAACAAAAAAAATAAAAAAACATGTTGACAACAGAGTTGAAAACATGGTAAGATGTAAAAGTCGCTTACGAAGTAGACGACATCGAAATTGCTCTTTGAAAACTGAACAAAACAAAGCGCCAACGTTAAATTTTAAGTGAGCACACACTATCAAAAAAGCAAATGAGCAAGTCAAACATTTCTTCGGAGAGTTTGATCCTGGCTCAGGACGAACGCTGGCGGCGTGCCTAAT